>CAYLJQ010000049.1:0-18512 GCA_964383955.1 uncultured Heliomicrobium sp.
CTTCGGCCAGTTCACGCGCCTGGGCAATTTTGATGTATTGGCCGTCCGGCTGAATGACGGTCACATCGCCGTAACCATTTTCATCAATACGACGGCAAACCGCGCATTCATCGCAACTGTCGGTTGCAAAAGAATTGCCAGACGCTTTTTGGCAGTTGGCAGCTTTTGCCAGCGTCAACGCAAACTGCCGCTTGCCGACTCCGTCCGGTCCGGCAAAGATCAATGTGGCGGAAATGCGCCCACTGCCAAGCAGCCGTTGCAGAATTTGTTTGTTGCGATCATTTCCAATCAATTTGGCGAAAGACATAGCCCTAATTTATCGGCGATGCTGGCATTGTCAACCTGGGAAAGCGCCACGGGCTGTGAAAATACATTCCAAACCTTTTGGACCTGCCTTGACACAGTTTCGGCTGGTCTGTACCCTCTGCGTTTTGCGTTTGCCGCCTGATTGCTTACATGCGGCCACCACCGGTTCAAATTCTATGTTCGAGGCACTATCAGACAAGCTAAAAAAGGTTATTAAAGACCTGCGCGGTGAAAGCCGCCTGTCGCCGGAGCATTTGGATTTGGCAATGCGCGAAATTCGCATTGCGCTGCTGGAAGCCGACGTCAACTTCAAAGTCGTCAAAGATTTCGTTGAACGAGTCAAAGCCAAAGCGGTTGGCCAGGAAGTGCTGGATCAGCTTTCTCCGGGGCAGCAAGTCATCAAAATCGTCAACGACGAGATGATTTCAATGCTGGGCGGAACTTCCAGCCGGTTGCTGTTTACGCAGCGACGACCGAATTCGGTGATGATCGTTGGGTTGCAGGGTTCGGGGAAAACGACTTCGACCGGCAAACTGTCGAAATGGCTTTACAACAATCAAAACCGCAATCCGCTGCTGGTTTCAGTAGACGTTTACCGGCCAGCGGCACGCGACCAACTGGCGGTAATTGGCAAGGCCGTCAACATTCCGGTCTTTGAAGGCACTGGGATCAATGATCCGCTTGAATTGGTCAAAGCTGCGCGTTTGCATTGCGAACAGGTCGGCTTTGACACCTTGATGATTGACACGGCTGGTCGGCTGCACATTGACGACGCGCTGATGGAAGAATTACAGCGCATTAAAGCCGAGATGCAGCCCGTTGAAACTCTGTTTGTGGCCGATGCGATGACCGGCCAGGATGCGGTCAAAAGCGCCAAGGAGTTTCACGACCGCATAGGCATCAGCGGTGTCATTCTGACCAAGATGGACGGCGATGCCCGCGGAGGCGCTGCACTTTCGATCAAGGAAGTCATCGGACAGCCCATCAAGTTCGTTGGCGTCGGCGAAAAATACGACGCGCTGGAACCGTTTTATCCTGATCGCATTGTTTCGCGCATTCTTGGAATGGGCGACGTGTTGTCGCTGATTGAAAAGGTTCAAGCCGAAGTTGACGAAGAAAAAGCAATTGCACTGCAAGAAAAGATGGAGCGGAATGCTTTCACCTTGGAAGATTTCCGCGACCAGCTTTCGCAGATGAAAAAGCTGGGTTCTTTGGAAAGCATCTTGAGCATGCTACCCGGCGATATGTTTGCCGGTATGCCCAAGATGACGCCGGAAATGACGGCGCAGATGGAATCTGAAATGAAGCGCACGGAAGCGATCATCAATTCGATGACGCCGAAAGAGCGCGACAATCATTTGATCATCAATCTTTCGCGCCGCCGCCGCATTGCGATGGGCAGCGGCACCAAAGTGAAAGATGTTGACAGCCTGTTAAAACAATACGTCGAAATGAAGCGCATGATGCAGCACTTAATGGGCGGCGAAGGAATGCTCGGCGGGTTGAAAGGCAAGGTTGTTCGCAAGCTGACAGGCGTCGGCTCGCGTAAGAAGAAAGACAAAAGGAAGAAAAAGAAAAGATAGTTGCTGGCGGCCAGTGTTCGAAGACTTCGTTCGGAAGCGCCTAGCCCTGACAACCCAGTACATCTTGTCTATAATCCACTCGGTTTTAATCACGTTTTTGGAGGTATCGCTTTGTTAGCAATCAGACTGACAAGACAGGGCGCGAAGAAAAAGCCTTTTTATCGCGTTATCGTGGCGGAAAAGCGCAGCAAGCGCGATGGTCGTTTTATTGAAATCGTCGGCTATTACAATCCCTGCCGCGAACCAGTGGAACTGAAGCTGAATCACGACCGCATCAGTTACTGGATGAAATGCGGCGCGCAGCCGAGCGAGACGGTTCGCAGCTTGATTCGTAAAAGTGAACTGCAACAACCCGCCAGCATCGAAGTCGGCAACTAAAACGTTTGTAGTTCCGCCTTCAGGCGGCAGTTTTGGTCGAAGATTCCGGCTAAAACTGGCACTACGAGCTATATTTGCCGATCAAGTGTGCTGATTCGGAGAGATCGCAATGAAGGAATTGGTTGAGTTGATCGCCCAGGCATTGGTTGATAACCCTGACGATGTCAAAGTCAAAGAAATCGAAGGGCATCAGGCCACAGTGCTGGAATTGCGCGTGGGCGAAGGCGATTTAGGCAAAGTCATTGGCAAGCAAGGCCGCACTGCTCGCGCAATCCGCACGGTGCTCAATGCTTCCGGCACGAAGCTGAAAAAACGATTCGTGCTGGAAATCCTGGAATAAACTTGTCTGACAAGCCTGATGAATTGATCACTGTTGCGCGGATTGCCCGGCCACAAGGCCACCGCGGCGAAGTCGTAGCTGACTTGCTGACGGATTTTCCGGAACGGTTTTCAAAGCTGGGAACGGCGCTGATCAAAAAATCCAGCGGCGAATTGATCCAGTTACAGTTGGAAAATTCCAGGCCCCACAAAGGCCGGATCGTTCTGAAGTTCGCGGGCTACGATGACATGAACGCCGCTGAAGGTTTGCGTGACGCTCGTGTGCTAATCACCGCCGACCAACTGGTCAAACTGCCAGCGGATAATTATTACGAATTCGACCTGATTGATTGTGAAGTGATAACAACAAGCGGACAGGCGGTGGGCAAGGTAACTAGGGTTCATAGTTTTGGAGCCGCTCCGCTGTTGGCTGTGAGCGATGCAGAACGAGAGCATTTGATTCCGCTGGCTTCCAGCATTTGTGTTGAAATTGATACGGCGCAAAAAAGAATTGTCGTAGATCCGCCGGAAGGTTTGTTGGAACTATAAAACGGTTGTCAGTAGCCGGTGATCGGTGGTCCGTTATTGAACTTATAACCGGCTACCAGCCACCGACCACCGAATATGCGCTTTGACCTGCTGACCATCTTCCCGGAGTTTTTCACCGGCCCTTTTGACCACGGCATTATTCGCCGTGCGCGTCAGCAGAAACAGATCGAGATTAACATCCACGATCTTCGCTCTTTCACAGACGATAAACACCACATTGTGGACGACCGTCCGTTTGGCGGCGGCGATGGAATGGTGCTGAAACCGGAGCCGATTTTTCGAGCCGTTGAAACCTTGCTGGCCGAAGAACAGCCGGAAACGCTTCCAGGCGATGAGCAAAAGCGAACCGCCATCATTCTGATGTCTCCCCAAGGCAGGGTTTTCTGCCAGGCCGAAGCTGAAAAGCTGGCGCGTGACTGCTCCAGAATGATTCTGCTCTGCGGGCGTTACGAAGGGGTTGATGAACGCATTGTCCAGCATTTGGTGACCGATGAAATTTCCATCGGGGATTATGTGCTGACCGGCGGAGAGATCCCGGCAATGATCGTTGTTGACGCTGTGACCAGATTGCTGCCGAACGTGCTGGGCAGCGACACATCAGCGGTTCACGATTCGTTCAGTGCTGAAAACAGTGGCGTGCTGGATTATCCGCACTACACGCGACCGGCGGATTTTCGCGGATGGCAGGTTCCGGAAGTTCTGATCGGTGGCCATCACGCTGAAGTGGCGAAATGGCGGCGGCGGGCTGCTCTGTTAAAAACCCTGGAGCGAAGGCCTGATTTGCTTGACGGCGCTGAACTGACAAACGAAGAGCGTCGCTGGATGGCTGAGGCAAGCCAAAAAACCGAGTAACCGAAATTTGAAATTTAGAGATTTGAAACTTGAGACCTAAAAGAGGTGATTGTCATGAATGCACTAAGTAATGTTGAAAACCCATATTTGAAAACGAATATTCCCGAATTCATTCCCGGAGACACCGTGCGTGTTCACGTGCGAATCAAGGAAAGCGAAACCAAAGAACGTTTGCAGGCATTTGAAGGCGTCGTCATTGCCCGCAAAGGCAGCGGAAACCGCGAAACCATCACGGTTCGCAAAACTTCGTTCGGTGTTGGTGTCGAGCGCATCTTTCCGTTGAGCGCGACGATTGTGGACCACATTGAAGTCGTCAAACGGGGCCGCGTCCGCCGAGCCAAGCTTTATTACCTGCGCGCCCTGCGCGGCAAAGCGGCTCGTATCCGTGAACGTGATACCCGCGTCCAGGCGGCCAACAAAGCCGCTGGTAAAGCACAAAAACAGAAAAAAGCTGAGTAAGAGACCGTCTTTCTTGCCAAAGATCGAAGACCGGAGGTTTCGCACCTTCCGGTCTTCGTGTTCATTGCCCTCAAATTCCTTACCCAGCTCAACATAGATTCGTTCACTGACTGCGTGCTTTCTGCATGTTCGCGAAAGCATTTCCATCCCAAACTATCTTTATCGATCACCAGGTAAAGATGGTCAACGTCACCTTACCAATCGAATCTCTATGTCTGAACAACTCAACGACGCGTATCTTAACGATGATGCACCTGAGCAAACCCAGGCTTCGCCCAGCTACATAAAAATCGCAGGCGGGGTCAGCCTGATCGTTTGTTTGCTGATTTATGTGCTGCGAATGGATTACGTGGCAGGATTATTCGTTGATGATGGCTGGTATGTATTGCTGGCGCAGTCGCTGGCTACCGGACAAGGGTACACGTTGATCAATTCGCCGACGCCCGGCGTATTGCCGTTTTATCCGCCTGCTTTTCCTTTTCTGCTTTCGCTGCTTTATCGCCTGTACCCGGACTTTCCGAACAACGTCTGGTTGCTAAAATCGCTTTCGGTGGTTGCCATATTTGCAATGGGCGTAATCGCCTACCGTTATTTCACTCGTGAACGATCTCTGCCGCCGTTGTGGGCACTTGGGATCGTCGTGGTAACAGTGATCAGTCCGCCCCTGGTTTTTCTGGCGACTTCGACGGTGATGTCGGAATGCGTCTTCACTTTTTTCACGCTCGCTGCGGTTGCGATGATCGAACGCGCGGTTCGTTTGAATGACGAAAATTTGCCGTTGATGCGTTATGTCATAACTGGCGGCTTATTTACTGTTGCGGCTTTTTTGACGCGCTCCATCGCCGTTGGTTTGGCTCTGGCTGTTCTGCTCTATCTGGCAAAAGAACGCATGTGGCGCGCGGCTTTGGTCTTTGCTGCCATCTTCGTGGTTGGTGTGGCTCCGTGGACAATTTACGCGCAAAGGCATGCTCCTTCGACGGAACAACGTCAGGATCAGGGCGGCATGATGTCCAAAAGTTACACGGAATGGTTTTGGTCAAAACGCGCCGGAGTCGAATCTGCCGGGACTGTGACGGCGTCGGAATTGCCAAAAAGAGTTTTGACGAATGTTCTGGAAATTTCCGGGCGTGATGTTGGCAGACTTGTCGCCACTCCTGTTTTCGAAGCGTTACGCGACCCGTTGGAAGAAGCCAAACGAAACGACGTTCAGGAAACTGGCCGAGGCAGCACCATTTGGTTTTCTTTTTTGCTAAGTATTGTGGCGCTGATCGGTTTTATCTCTGTCGTTCGCAGCAAAATCACTTTGGCTGAAATCGCACTCGTCACCCAACTGGGAATTATCGTGCTTTGGCCTTGGGAAACATTCCGGTTTGTCCTGCCACTGACGCCATTTCTGATTTTTTACTTTGTTATGGGTTGTCGTGCGATTTTCGAATGGGCGGCAAATTTTTACCCCGCCCTTAGCGCTAAGTTTACCCCAGCCTTACAGCGACGCATGGTTGGCGCAATTGTCGCGGCAATCATCGCCGTCAACCTTTATGGACATGCCAGTTATCTTTCCAAAATGTACTCAGGGCCAATGAACCAACCGGCCTGGCTGACAATGTTTAACGATATTGAAACGATGTTTCGGTGGGTTGAGCGCGGAACTCCGCAAAATGCAGTCCTTGCTACCCCGAACCCGCCGATGGTTTACCTGTACACGCGACGAAAAACGGTTGACGCTGAAGCGCCTGCATCCAAGTGGGAGCGCTGGAAACAACTGGGCGTCAATTATTTGGTGCGCGCCGCTTCTGTGCCGGAGCCGATTGATCCTGCCGAATCCAAATTCAAGATTGTTTACAGATCCCGCGGAAATTCCAGCATTCGGGTAATTGATCTTGGCCCGCCGAATGAGCGGCCAGATTGGGACGCGACGATGAAAGCTCCAGGGGCCGGAAAATAAGCTGCATCGCAAGGGATGAAAAATCATGTCTGAGCCGTCGGAAAATCAGGTGCCTGAACAGCAATCCACACACGCCGCCGCAACACAAAATGTTTCCAGTAACACCGCCACATTTTTTTTTACGAGCGGAAAATGGATCTGGCCAAGCAGCGTTTTGGGAATGTTACTGTGTTTGGGAATTTATCTTTTAAGACTAGACCGTGTTTCAGGTTTTTTTGTTGATGACGGCTGGTATGTATTGCTGGCCAAATCTTTGGCGACCGGACAAGGTTATAGTTTGATCAACTCGCCGTCGCCGGGAATTTTTCCGCTTTATCCTCCGGCATTTCCTTTTTTGCTTTCGCTGGTTTTTCGCGTCGTGCCGCTATTTCCGCAAAATTTATGGGCATTGAAAATGGTTTCGATCGTGGCGATGTTAGCCGTCGGTTTCGTGACATTTCGGTATTGCGCACGCCAAAGACAACTGCCACCTTACGTCGCCCTGGGACTTGGACTTGCCGTCGTTCTTTGTCCGCCTCTGGTTTTTTTAGCGACTTCGACGGTGATGTCGGAATCCGTTTTCACGCTTATCTTTTTATTAGCGGTGGTGGTGGTTGAAAAATCCGTCCAAGCCGCTCGAACAGGGATGCTGGCGCGTGCCTGGCAATTCGCCGCGCTCGGAGGAGCTTTAGCGGCGGCTGGATTTCTGACTCGTTCGATTGCGTTGGCTCTTATCGCCGCCGGTTTTTTGTATTTCCTGAAAGAACGGTTATTCAAATTGGCGCTGGTGTTCACGGGTGGAGTGATTTTGATTGCCGGACCGTGGATGATTTATTCGCGCACTCATCAACCTACGCCGGAGCAGCGACAGGAACAGGGCGGTCACATTGTGCTGCCTTATACAGAACAGTTCTGGCAGAAACGCGCCGGGTTCGAAGATAGCGGAGCGATCACCGCGGAAGAATTGCCGAAGCGTGTGCTGAACAATTCGATTGAAATCGCCGGGCGCGATGTTTTGCACGTTCTGGCAGCGCCTGTTTTCGAAGCTTTGCGCGATCCTTTCGCTGAAATCAAACGCGATGCCGTGCGCGAAGGGCGCACGGGCGAACCTCTTTTCTTCTCGTTTATCTTGTGCTGTCTGGTTTTAGCTGGCTTCATCGCCACTATCCGCGAACGAATAACGATGGCGGAGATCGCTGTTCCGCTTTCTTTGGTCATTACGATTTTATGGCCTTGGGAAACGTTCCGGTTCATTTTGCCGCTGGTTCCGTTTCTGCTGCTTTACACCGTGTTGGGAGTGCGCTGGTTGCACTCGCTGCACCAGCGAATGAGGCAGCGCCATAACATAGAATCATTGGCGGCAGGCATGGGACTGGCTGTTGCGGTATTTCTGGCTATTAGCCTTTATGCCAATGTTTCTTACTTGTTGAAACAGTATGGTGGTGATTTGGCAGCAAAGTCTCAATGGGTGCAGAGCTTTGCCGAAGCCGAAGCGATGATGAACTGGGTGAAAAATAACGTGAATGAAAACGATGTGATTGTGACAAACAATCCGCCGCTAGTTCACCTTTACACCGGACGCAAAACCGTCGCAGTCGGCAACATCCAGGGCAATTGGCAAAACTGGAAACGGCTGGGTGTGCGTTACCTGCTTCAGGTTTCGATTTATCAAGAACCTCCTGACCCGTCTGAGCGAAAATTCAAAACCGTTTACAGTTCGCGCGGCCCCATCAATTTCCGCGTGGTTGATTTGGGACCTGCGGAATCACGTCCGAGCTGGTAGCTCCTTGCAGCATCAGCAAAGCTTTTCAATCTAGCTTTCAAATGGCAACGAAAAAAACATCAGAGCGAAACAAAGCTGCCGCTTCCGCGCCAGTGACTATCGAGGAAGCAAACATTCAGGGCGGCGCTCAACCCGCTGATCGAAAGGTTGTCTGGATCAGTTTCGCGGTCGCAGTGGCAATATTTTTAGCCGTGTACCTGTTGCGGCTGGATCGAATTGTTGGATTGTTTGTTGATGATGCCTGGTACGCGCTACTGGCAAAATCCCTGGCAACAGGACAGGGCTATCAACTGATCAATTCACCATCGCCTGGAATTCTGCCCGTTTACCCGCCGGTTTATCCCTTCCTGATGTCGCTGGCGTATCGGCTGTGGCCCAGCTTTCCGGACAACGTTTTGCTGCTGAAATCGGTTTCCGTTCTGGCCATGTTTGTCATTGGCTGGGCCAGTTACAAACACTTCAATCGAGATCGTGAATGGCCGCATTTGCTGTCGCTGGTTTCGGCGTTAACGGTGACGCTGATGCCCGGACTGGTGTTTTTGGCGACATCTTCGACAATGTCCGAATGCGTTTTTACTGCGTTTCAGTTGCTGGCTGTGGTGATTATTGAATCTGCCGCGCGTGCTGAAAACGGGAAAGCAGAACTTCGCAATGCAGCGCTTGGCGGAGCGTTGGCCGCCATCGCTTTTCTGACACGTTCCATCGGTTTGGCGGTGATCGGAGCCGGATTCATTTACCTGCTGAAAGAACGCAAGTGGCGCTCGGCTGGGGCGTTTGCCCTGGCAGTGATGATCGTTGCAGGTCCCTGGGTTTTCTATTCTCGGACGCACCAACCCACTGCCGAACAGCGCACCGAACAAGGCGGCATGATCGTGTTGGATTACTCCGTCCAGTTCTGGCAATCCCGCGCGGGCGATCCGTCTTCGGCAATCATTCAGTTAGACAGTTTGCCGGATCGCATTTGGTCGAATGCGATGAAAATCATCGGCAACAACATGGCCATGCTCTTCACGCCTATGGCGCATCGCTCGCCGAAAATTAGCGGCGAAGAAACGCTGGAGACGGGACAAACCAGCCACGCGCTTTCATACGTGTTCAGCGCGTTTCTGCTGCTGGGCTTTGCGCTGGCCGTCAGACGGCGGCTTGCTGTTGCCGAACTGACTACGGCATTTACCCTGCTGATTACCTGTCTTTGGCCTTGGGATACGTTCCGTTTTTTGTTGCCGCTTGCGCCGTTTTTGTTTGCGTACCTGTTGGAATCGCTTCGCGGCATACGCGAATTCCTGCAAACAAAGCTGGAGATGAAATCTGCGCTCGCGCCCTGGCGAGCCATGACGATTCTTGCAGGTTTGTTCCTGATGCTTTTCATTTACGATCATTCGGTTTATCTGGCCAAACGTTCTGATCTTTCACGCGCTGAATACCTGCCCTGGCGGGCAATCTTTGATGAAAATGTGGAAGCGCTGAAATGGATCAAAGAAAGGACGCCCGAAGATGCCGTCGTCTGTTCCATGAATCCGGCGTTGGTTCACCTGTTCACCGGTCGCAAAACCGTCGCCAGCAATAACGCGGAAGCCAATTGGGAAAACTGGAAACGTTTGAACGTTCGTTACATGGCTTACCTGTCCGTGTACCCGATTGCTGATCCGGGGATGGGCGAAGGACGTTTTGATCAAGCCTACCGCTCAAAAGGCGCGCTGAAGCTGCGTGTCATGGATTTGGGCCGCAAGGATACCCGCTTGCCGTGGAATCCATTCAACACATCCGGCGGTTCCATCAAAATAGACACACTGAAATGAAGCCAACCGGTCGCTTATCCGAAAAACGTGAAATTTGCCCTTCATCTTGTTGAATCCTGCAAATCCTGTCTGACTGGTTCCGGCACGCCGCGGGCAAATGATTGGCTGGCCAGATTGTTTCTGCTGCTGCTTCCGCTGATCTTTTTCTGGCGGGAAACGCTGGGTTGGTTGACGCTCGGCGATCAGGACGCGGTGTTTTGGTTCTTCCCGGCCTACCAACTCGCCGCAGAACAAATCCGTTCCGGTTCCTTTCCGCTGTGGAATCCATACCAATATGGCGGCATTCCATTTTTCTCCGAATGGCAATCCGGCACGCTCGATCCACTGAACTGGCTTCACTGGATCGGCGCGACTTCGCGCACGCTGACACTTTCGATTGAGCTAAGTTTTGCCATCGCGTTGCTGGCCACGTTCAGCTATGCGCGCAGCCTGGGCTTTACGCGGCGCGCCAGCGTTTTCGCGGCGGTTGTTTTCGGCTTAAGCGGGTTTCTGGTTGGCCGAACGCTTTATCCCGGCTTTGTGCGAATCGTGGCCTTGATGCCGCTGGTGCTCTGTTTCACCGAACGGTTGAGCCAGCGCGGACGATGGCGCGATGCCGTTTTTGGTTCGCTGGTCGTCGCCTGGCAAATCTTCGCCGCGCACCCACAACCGCTGATTTATTCTTCGCTGCTGGCCTGCGCGTATGCGTTGTTCAAATTGCGGAGTGCGGAATGCGGAGTGCGGATTTCCACAATGAAACGATTGTTTGCGTCTGAACAACTCCGCAGTCCGCACTCCGCAATCCGCCATGATATTCGCTTTCTTTCGCAATTCGCTGTGATGTTCATCGCCGGAATCGGCCTGGCAGCAATCCAGCTTGCGCCCGCTTTTGAGTTCGCGACAAAGTCCGTTCGGCAGGAATGGCCATTTGAATTGTTCACGCTGCATTCGCTGCATCCGGCTTCGCTGCTGGTGACGCTGTTTCCGTTTCTGCATGGTTCGGGCAAAACCATTTATTCGCTGCCGTACTGGGGAACGTACTGGCATCACAACGAAGCGCAAATTTATCTGGGTGCTCTGGCTTTGTCGTTGGCAATGGCCGGAGCAATTGCGGCGTGGAAGTTTCGCTTCGGAGTCGGCAAGTTCTGGAGCGTTGTCGCCGTCATCGGAACGATTCTGGCGATGGGGAAATACTCTGGCGTTGTGGCGACACTGCTTTTCCACTTCCCGCTGGTCAGCCATTTCCGCAGCCCGAACCGCCACTGGATGGAAGTCATATTGGCCGTAGCCGTGCTGGCCGGTTATGCGGTGGATCGTTTGCTTCGCGCGGAAAAGGAAGCGCGCTTCCTTTCGCGCAGCTTGCAGATTTTGTCGGCGGGGATTGCCGTGCTGGGGATTGCAATCGGAGGTTTTGCGCTTTGGAAAAAAAGCACATTTGAAAATCTGCTTCGTTCGCTGCCTGATTTGAATCATTTGCCGGTCGGCTTTTTGCAATCAGCAAAGTGGGAATTTCTGCTGCCCATGATTGCCGCAAGCGTCGCCTGCCTGGTGACGATTATTTTTGCGCGCACTAGAAACCGTAAAGTCTGGTTTGGATTGTTGCTAGCGGTTCTGTTGATTGATCTCAACCTGTACGCGGCATTCGCGCCAATCAATAATCCTGCGAAGCTGGAAACCCTGATTGGCCGGGCCATGCCGCCGGAGCTAGCTGCCGCGCAAAACCCACTTCAGCCAATTCGCTACCAAATGATGCTGAACGCCACGACCGGCGAATTCAGCCCGTTCTGGTTTTACGGGCACGAAATGATGGCCGGGTACGATCCTGTGCTCGGCGAGCGGCAAAAAGTCTTCAGCGGTTTGGACGAAGCAGGTCGTTCGTTCAACCTGACGATGCTGGAACCACAAGATCGGACGCTGGATATTTTCAACGTGCGGTATGTCTTCGTGCCGCCAAGCTTCCTCAGCGACCATCTAAACGACAAAACTCGCTGGCGCGAAGTCGCCCTGCAACGCGATCCGGCGAAGCCTTATGCCAACTATCGAATCTTTGAAAACCTGCGCGCGCAGCCTCGCGTCTGGCTGGCGGACAAAGCCAAAATCGCCTGGGAAGGCGACCAACTGAAACTGATTCGCGGACAGATTCTTGATCCATACTTCGATCCGCGCACAACAGCACTGGTTGACCCTGAAACCGCCAAAGTTCTGAGTCCTGGCTTTAGCCGAAATGAATCCAATCAACCAGCGATTCCGCCCGAAGGCGGAACTCAAAACCTGGCTTCGATCATCAGCCGTCAACCGACCAAACTGGTCATTGAAACGAATGCACCCAAAGAGTCTCTGCTGGTGTTAAGCGAAATGCACTATCCTGGCTGGACGGTGAAAGTGGATGGCGCTGAATCCGGTTTGCTGCGCGTAAATTACAACCTGCGCGGCGTGCAGGTTCCAGCAGGAAAACATCTGGTCGAGTGGAGCTACTGGCCTGAATCACTAACTAAAGGGGCGATCATCAGTTTGATGACCGCCCTTGGTTTGCTTGGTATTTTGTTTTGGGAAAAACGCCGCTTCCGTTAAGGACGCGGACGTTGTGGCTTTTTCGGCTCTTCCTTCTTTTCTTCTTTTTTCGGTTCGTCTTTCTTTACTTCGCCGGGTTTGGTTGTGGTTCCCGCTTTCGCCTTTTCATCGGCGGTGGGCTGCCCTTCTTTGACCTCTTCCGCATCCAGGAACTTGATGTCGGATTGGAACCGGCGATAGTTTTTGTATTTGATGACCATCCGAATATGGAGCGGTTCGCCACCGTCGAAGAAAAGCTTGTCATCGCCGTAGGTGTACGTTGGGAACCAGTACCGGCCATCAATGTTTTCGCGGTAAGTTTCAAACTTCGGAAATCGCTGTTTGAATTCCGGAACCACTTTGCCCGCGCTTTTGACAACTTGCAGGTCTTCGTCGTCCACCCAGATTCGGCCTTGGAAAAATTTGCCTTCGACCTTTTGATCCTTCAGCTTTTTCAACTCACGCTCATTCGACATGACCTTTGGCGTCACGTCGAAAACGTAGGTGCTCAGATCGTCCACCTTTTCTTTGCCCACATAACTGACGTTGTACAGCGGCAAATCTTTGGTTGTCAGGGCAAAAGGTTGCAGATTGGTCAGGGCGTTTTTGTCTTCATACGTCAAAACCCCTGATTGCTCCAGATCAGAAATCGGCGCTTTGAGAATTTTTTGCTGCCGTTGTCCTGCGTCGTTAAAGACAAATTCTGAAAGCTGATAAAACTCACCGGTGACGGTTTTGGCCTGTCCCAGGCGTTGAATCTTTGATTCCTGCTGGTAGGAATACTCCTTCCAGATTTCCAACAACTCGCTTTCTTTGGCCGTAAAGCGTTTGATCACTTCATCGGTCGAAAATTGCGGTGACGGCTTTTGCGTTGCTTGCTGCGCCGATGCGGTCCACAGCGAAGCCCCAAGCGTCAGGGCACAGCACAAAGCTAACGTAATTTTTTTCATCTCGATTTCCCCCTTCAGTCTTTTTATGTCTTATGTCCAGTATAACGAACAGCGTAGTTTTGAACGAAACCACGCGCGCTGACTTGCATTGGGTTAAGCGTCATCAAGCTGCGCTTCTTCTTCAGACGGATCAGTTCCCTTTCCGGCTTCGCGGACTTTTCGCCTGACCAGATCGTAACCGAATCCGCGCCGCATCAGATAATCGAACAGCTTTTTTGCCGCTTCGGGCGTGGTTGGCGCGCCTTTCAGCCGCAATCGTTTGGCGATGGCGCGATCAATCAATTCTTCTTCAGCATTTCCATCGTAAAGCTGATCCAGGGTTTGTTCAGTAACTTCATTCGGCAGCTTTTTCCGCTGCAAATCGCGCCGCAATCGGGTTCGCCCCAGCGGCCTGACCGTCAACCGCGAACTGGCATAACTGGCTGCAAATTGTTCGTCGTCCAAATAACGAAGTTCAATCAACCGGGCGATGACTTGATCCACAACGGTTTTTTCGGCCCACTCTTTTTCCAGCAACCGTTCGTGCAATTCGGCAATGCTGCGCGGCTTGAAAGACAACAGCTTCAGCGCGCGCTCCATGGTTTTTTCATAGGGTGTTGCAGCCATTGGTCACATCGTGACGCTGGGCGACGGGCTTCGTCAAGCTGATTGCGGGTTTTACGATTTCTTCGGTGGCGTGCTATATTCCCGGCCTGCTTTCCTATCTTCTTTCCCTAAATTTCGAGGTAACTGACCATGTCAGGGCATTCAAAATGGCATACGATTAAACACAAAAAAGGCGCGCTAGATGCCAAGCGCGGAAAAATTTTTACCAAACTGATCAAGGAAATCACGATTGCTGCGCGCAGTGGTGGCGGTGATGTGACCGGCAACGCACGCTTACGCAAGGCCGTCAGCGACGCGAAAGGCAGCAACATGCCGAACGACACGATTGACAAGGCGATCAAACGCGGCACGGGTGAATTGGAAGGCGTCAGTTACGACGAAATCACCTACGAAGGGTACGGGCCCGGCGGAGTGGCTGTGCTGGTCAACACGACAACTGACAATCGCAATCGAACCGTCGCTGAAATCCGTCATGCGTTTTCCAAAAACGGCGGCAACATGGGCGAATCAAATTCTGTTTCCTGGATGTTTAACAGAAAAGGCCAGATCGTTATTGACGCCGCGCAAAAAAGCGAAGACGAAATGATGGAAATCGCGCTGGAAGCCGGTGCCGAAGATGTTACCAGCGACGCCGATACGCATCAGATTCTGACCTCGCCGGAAGATTTCCACGCCGTGCTGGAAGCCATCAAAGCCAAAGGCATTGAACCAATGTCCGCTGAACTGGCGATGATTCCGCAAAACACCATCAAGTTGGAAGGCGGCGACGCCAGCAAAATGTTGAAGCTATACGAAGCGCTGGACGATCACGACGACGTGCAAAGCGTTTACGCTAACTTTGAAATTGACGATGCCGAGCTTGATTAAAGTAGTCGGAATTCGGTAATCGGTAGACCGCACCCTGGTATCTACCGACTACCGGCTACCGGCTGCCGGCTACGGACTTATGACTGTCAAACGCCGCGGCGCAGAAACTGGCAGCAGTTTTCAGGAAGCAATCAATCGCACCAACGAAGCGTATGAACGCGCTGGTCAAGCCTGCATTACGCGCAAAGCAATTCCAGGAAAATACCTGATTGAACGCGGTGAAACTCGGCGTGGATTGTCGCTGCCGTCAATGGATTCGATTTCCGGTTCCGGGCAGGCGCGAATTTCCTCGGCTGAACTTGGCAGCCTGGTCAAACAGCACAAAGTCACAGACTGGCGGCGGTTTATTCCGGAATCAAAAGCCGAACCGGATTACGGCGGCGTCATCGCTCCGGAAGGCCGCGCGATTTTTTACGACGCCAAAACCACGCGGCGAGACTTGCTGGATTTCGACAACCTGCACGCGCACCAGATCAGCTTTCTGGAACGATCAGCCAGTTGTGGAGCAATTGCGGGCTTTCTGGTGGAGTTCAGCAAACACAACGAAGTTTACTTTTTGCCGATTCAGATGGTTGTTCGCTGGCGAGATGAAGCCGTTCGCAAGAGTTTTCCGCACCAGTTTTTTTGCGATCACCTGAGGCCTGCAAAGCCGGGTAAAGGATTCATCATGTTCGATTACCTGGCTGCCATCAAAGATCAGGAAAAAGACTACGGACGCGATTATTCGGATTCAAACCATATTTCTTTCGACGCCTACGCATCGCGATCCGCTCGCAAAACCGTCACGCGATAAATCCGTTCAGGGTTCAGGCTTCAGCGTGTGTAGCAAACCACGCTGAAGCCTGAACTCTTAACTTCTCAGCAAAACACGGCCACCCCTGAAGGAGAACAGCTATGTTTGTCCGCACAGTCTTTGGGGGAATCATTTTTCTCGCCGCCCTTTCATTTACCGCAACAGCACAAACCAGACGCAAAACCGTCACGCCCGGCCAACGAGCCATCGTGGTTGATGAACGGCTTTCTGTCTTGCGAACGCAGCCGGATGTCAAAGCACCGCTGAGCCAGCGGTTACGGCGAGGCCGTGTCGTTGGCATTTTGGGCGTAAAGAAATCAAAAGACGGCCAACAGTTCTTTCGTGTTTCGGTTACGCGCAACACGCGCGGCTGGGTGCTGGCGGAAGCCGTCGCCAAATCCGGCAATGCTGCCGACGGTGAACGCTTGCTGAACCTTGTAGAAGATACTGACGACGATTTCATCAAAGCGCGTCTGGCTAAATTATGCGCCGACGAATTTCGCTCGACGCCTTCGGCTCCACGCTGTTTGCTGAAACTTGGTGAAGCCGCCGATAGCGCCGCTGAGCGTTTGACCCGCGATGCCAAACGTCGTGTCGGCAACGAAGAACCAAGCGCAGGTTTGAGCAAACGAGATTACTTTCTGAATTTTGTAGGGCTGGATCGCTATAACCGCGTTGGCGTGATCTTTGATTATGACGAAAAGACAGAGCGGATTGTTTACGACGGTGAGGCGTATCGTGAACTGGCCAGGCGCTATCCGAAAAGCGGAGATGTTCAGGTAGCGACCGAAAAACTTCAGCGGAAATAGAATTCCAACGTAAAGACGCCAAGCCGCAAAGGAAACTTTGCGGCTTGGCGTCTTTACGTTGGATATGGAAATACTATTTTTTCGGCGCGAACGGGCGCGGCCCATAACTGCTAACAAGGTAATCCACCAGCGGTTCTTTCTCTGCATCGGTGACTTTTGCCCCCCAGCGAACCATTTTTTCGACCTCCCGTGTCCAGCCAGGTTTCCCAAGCCGTTGGGCTTCCACCAAGTCTACTTCGTGGCAAAGCAGGCATTTGTTTTCAAAGACCTGCTTGCCGCGTTCGACGCTGGAGGCAGAAATTGCCGGAGCAGCTTTGCGCGGAGCGAAGTTGGCCGAAAAGTATTCGACCAGAATTTCCTTTTCGGCGTCGTTGACCTTGGCTCCCCAGCGAACCATCTTTTCGACTTCGCGCGTCCAGCCCTGTTTGGTCAACCGCTGCGCCACAATCAAATCGGCTTCGTGACAGGTCACGCATTTCGCGTTGGCTAGCTCGACACCTTTGCCCGGTGGCAAATCCTGTGACGCAAACGAAGGCTGCCAATTTAGTGAAACGCCAACAGCGAAAATCATCGCCATCAGCGTCAACTTTACGACGGTCAAATTACGCTTCGACATTGATCCTCACTTTATCAATTACGTTCCACAAATATCCCGACGGATTCCAGTTTGGCGAAACCGGCTGGACGTTGCCTTTGTCGTCTGTCGCGCGAGCCATCAGCAAATACGAGCCAGGCTTGGAAATCGTGAAATCGTATTCGAAGGATTGCCAGGCGTAACGCGCTCGCTCTTTTCCAAGTCGCGCCAGCACCCAGGTTGCGCCGTTATCTTTGGAAACTTCGACTTTGGTGATGAACGATTCCCCCGCCCAGGCAAACCCGGACATTTTCACTTTGCCCGCTTTGAAACTTGCGCCTTCCGCCGGGGCGTTGATGAACGATTTGACGACAAGTCCCGTCAACGGCTCCATGTTTTCCGCCGGAACTGCTGCGCCTGGCGCAACCTGTTTGTTCGGGAAGCGATAGGCGGTTTTGACAAAAAATCCTTCGTGTTCTTTCTCAATGACTTGCACGTGTGCCAGCCATTTGACGGCGTACGCGCCTTCCCAACCTGGCGCAACTGCGCGCAGCGGGAAGCCGTGAAGCTGCGGCAATGGCTCACCATTCATTTCATAAGCCAGAATCGTGTCCGGATGAATGGCTTTGGCCAGCGGCAGATTGCGTATGAAATCCGGCTGCGTGCCAACGGGTTTGTCCGCGCCGTTCATCGCAACGTACTTGCCGCTCGGTTTGACTCCGGCTTTTTTCAGCACATCAGCCAAACGCACACCGCTGAATTTGGCGGTGCCGACTGCGCCTTTTTCCCACTGAATGCCGGGCATCGGCGGATCGAAAAACGCTCGTCCATTGCCAGCGCATTCCAGCGTGACCGTGACGCTCACTTTCGGCATTTTCTTCAGTTCGTCCAGCGTCAGCGACAGTGGAGTCGCGACGTCGCCATCAACGGTCAGCTTCCATTCGCTGGCGTTGACCTTGGCTGCATAAGTGTGATGGCGCACGTAAAACAGATCGTTCGGCGTGATCCAGGTATTCAGCAATCCGACCGGCGTTTCCAGGTCTTCCGGGCGAAGACTGCGGACGATCAACTTCTCTTTTCCTTTGATCGTGTTTTGCGCAAAGGCTTCGGCAAATTCATTCGGCAAAAACTGGCTTAGTGTGATGGCCGCTCCCGTCTTCGCCGCGCCGACCAGAAGCTGGCGACGCGACAAGCCGGTTTGCGGATGACGGCTTTCGTTCTTTTTCATTTTTGACCTCTGTTTTGGGATGCGCGAAGTGCCGCGCAATGATTGCAAATCGCCCTGGATTCTAAGCGCCGAAAGATAGACGGTCAACGCGCTAAAAATTCCCCAAACCTCGTCAAATCTTGTCCTATTTCAACGAAGGTGGTATTTGCATTCTGCGCGGTTCATTCAGACTTACCATTTGCCTTTGTGCTTCCTCAACCGGGAG
>CAYLJQ010000050.1:0-18479 GCA_964383955.1 uncultured Heliomicrobium sp.
CGTTTCGGTTGCAGCCAGAGCGCATCCCAAAAGGCGCTGGTGCTGCGCCGCAGCAAGTCCAGTTTGGTTTTCCAGTTCAGTTTGTCCCAGTCGGCCAGCAGCGTTTCGCGGGTGCGCAACTCAGCTTCCCACTCCTGCCGCCAGTCGGCGCGAAGTCTTCGCGGAACGATCAAGCCGACAAAACGGATCAGCCACAGCCAGAACCGAAACCGAGTTGTCACCATCGCATCCGGCATAGTGTTTACTCGTGCCGCAACGCGCGCAGCGGGTCAATTTTCGTGGCGCGTCGGGCCGGGAGGTAACACGCCAGGAATGCCACGCCCGTCAACAGCAAGGCGACGAAGCCGAAGGTCAGCGGATCGGTCGTGCCTACTTGATAGAGCATCGCCTGCACCATGCCGGTCAGCGACACTGCCGCCAGCAAACCCAGCGCAATTCCAATGGCGGTGAGCAGCAAGCCTTGTTTGATCACCAGGCTGAGTACCTGATTCCGCTCAGCGCCGAGCGCCATACGAATGCCGATTTCACGCGTGCGACGGCTGACGGTGTAAGACATCACGCCATACAAACCGATCCCGGCCAGCAACAAAGCCGTCAGCCCAAACAAGCTGGTCAGTGTGGAAGCCATGCGTGCCACCGCCAGAGTGCTTTTGACTTCGTCATCAATGGTCGTTGGCGTCTCGATTGTCACTTGCGGCTGCAATGCCAACGCTTCTTTGCGAATGGCTGGAAAGAGTGTTGTTGGCTCAACCTTTGTGCGTACAACCAAACGAGAGAAGGCTCCACCTGGGCGTTGCAGCAGAGGTAAATCAAGATGCGGAAACGGAGCTTCGGTTAGATCGTGCAAGCGGTGATCGCGCGTCACGCCAACGATTTCAATCCACGGTTGCCCGTTTACGTTCGTGCTGATTCGCTTGCCCAACGGATTTTGATTCGGGAAGAAAGTTCGCGCGAAGGTTTCGTTGACGATGGCGACGCCGGGCGCGCTGGCATTATCGCGTTCGGTGAAACCGCGTCCGGCCACAAGCGGAATGCCCAGCGTTTCGTGATAGCCGGGACCGCCGCCAGTGTTATCCACCGCAAGGTTTTCGCCGGGTTTTGGCTGCCAGCCTTCGATGATCAGGGAGGTTTTGCCGATGCTGTTGCTGAAAGGCGTAATCGTGCCCAGGGTCACAGATTCAACACCCGGCAAGGCTTTCACGCGCTCAGCGACTTGGGTGAAGTATTGCAAGTTGCGCTCGTCCACTGCGCGTTTCCCAGCTTCGCCCGCCGCCGCATAAGCAGACTGCGGTAATTCAAGCGGCACGATCAGCAAATTTTCGGTGCGAAAACCGGGATCAATCGCAAAGCGCCGTTGCAGGCTTCTGACCAATAACCCTGCTCCTACCAAAAGCACTAACGCCAGCGCGACCTGCGTGATGACCAGCGCGCTGCGCATATTCCAGCGACGTTCGTGCGATGCAGTTCCAATGTCTGCATCTTTCAACGCCGGGATCAGATTGGCGCGCGCACTTTGCAGCGCGGGAGCCAAGCCAAACAACACGCTGGATACGATGGCGGTCAATGCCGTGAATCCCAGTACGCGCGCATCCAGGCTGCCGCTCAAGGTTGAACGTTCCAATGCAAAGCCCGGTTGATAGGCAAATAGCAATTGATACAGCCAGGGCGCGAACAATAAGCCTGCGCCCGCGCCGATCAGCGCCAATATCAAACTTTCGATCAGCAATTGCCGGACAATGCGTAACCGGCTTGCGCCCAATGCCAGCCGGACAGCAATTTCTTTGCGTCGGGCTTGGGCGCGGGCCAACATCAAATTGGCGACGTTTGCGCAGGCCAGAATCAGCAATAACGCGACAATTCCCAGTAACAGCTTGAGCGTTTCGCCCATTGAGCGCCTCAAGGATGAAAGCCCTTGCCCGCCCGGTTCCAGCAGGATGCGTTTTTCGTTAAAGGGCAGCTTGCGCTGGGCTTCGGTTGTATTCGCAATCCAGATGTTACGCGCCGTTTGATCGAAACTGACCTGTGCGGCGGCCAGCGTGACACCGGGTTTCAGCCTCCCCATCAACCGCAGCCACGCGCTTTTACGCTCCAAAATCGAACCTGTCGTACCCAACAATTGCCGACGCATCATCAATGGCACCCAGGCTTCGGTCGGCACTTCCAGGCGTACGCCTGTGAATCCCGCAGGCGCAATGCCAATGATTGTGTAAGGCACGCCATTGAATTGAAGCGTTTGCCCAATCGCATCGGCTCTGCCACCCAAACGGCGTTGCCAGCAATTGTGGCTGATGACCGCGACCGGATGCGCATCTTCGTTGGCGTTCTCATCGGCCTGAATCGCACGGCCTTGCGCCGCCTTCACGCCTAAGACATCGAAATAATTTTCTGAAATCAGCTCAAGACTCAGCTTGTCAGAACCTTCGCCTTCGCCAAGCCGGACTGTGTTTTGTGCATAGGCCAGCAATCCGTCGAAAACTTCGTTTTGCGCGCGGTAATCCACATAATCCGGATAGGTGTAGATGTTGTTTTGAAATTTCGGATTGACAGTTTCCCCCGAAACCATCACCAGGTCATTCGGGTTTTTGACCGGCAGCGAACGAAACAGCACTTTGTCTGCCACGCTAAAAATCGCCGTATTCGTGCCAATGCCCAGCGCCAGCGTCAGCACGGCAATCAAGGTGAAACTTTTATGTTTGCGCAGCGTTCGCACGCCGAACCGCAGGTCTTGAAACATTTCATCCTCCAATCGTTGAGGCTGCAACCAAACGGCATCCCAAAATGCGCTGGTGCTGCGCCACAGCAAATCCAGTTTGTTTTTCCAATCCAGCCTGTCCCATTCGGCCAGCAATGCTTCGCGGGTACGCAATTCGGCTTCCCACTCCTGTCGCCAGTCAGCGCGAAGTCTTCGCGGTACGATCAGGCCGACAAAGCGAATCAGCCAAAGATGCGGTTTGGGAATTTGCCGATTGACACCTGAGCGCATCGCGAAAAGCTCCTGTTCAGGCTTTGCTCGGTTTCGGGGAGCGTTCCTGGCTGAGGTCGGTTTGATCCAGCAACCGGTATCGTTTGACGGCTTCGGCCAGCACGTCCTGTCCGGCGCGCGTCAATTCGTAGTATTTGCGTGTGGGCCGAGCTTCGGCCTGCGCAATGGTGTGTTTTTCCCATTTTGAGATCAGGTAGCCAGTGTCTTCCAGCCGCCTGAGCGCCGGGTAAACCGTCCCGCCTGGCAGTCCCGTTACATCAATGATGTCGAAGCCGTACAGATACCCATTGGCGACTGCTTGCAAGATGACCGCCGACGAATAGGTAAGGAACCCTTTGCCCATGTGAACTCCTATATAAATAAGTGGAAGGATAGAATTCTTTTTAATCAGAATTCTATCTAGTCAGAAATCTACATAGCCATCCGAGAATGGTCAATAGCCGATGCCGAACTATTCTCAAAAAGCGTTGCTGAAATCTTCAAACCAAAAGCGAACAGCCAAAACGGGACATTCGTTTCCAATTCGTTTGAAGCTCACCTTGTTGGAATCTGTTTGTCTGGGAATGGCTGAGGCGGGAACAAGTGAACAGTAGTCGCGGTTAGTGAAGGCTCTTGGCAAAAAACTAACCGGAGTATCTGCATAATCCAAGGCGGAGAATTCACCACAAAAAGCACAAAAAACACAAAAAGAGCTTGCGGCAAATCAATGCTCGAAATTTCTTTTGTGACTTTTGGGCTTTTTGTGGTTTCTTTTTAGCGGTCTGATTTATACACACTCTTCAACTAACGAAACATCAAATCAAGTGCGGCGCGGGGCTTGGCGCACAAACGGTGCAACGAGTTATTCGTTCCGGAGCGAACTGATTGGATCAACTTTTGTTGCTCTGTGCGCGGGCAGCCAGCAGGCCAGCACCGCCATTGCCGTCAACAAACCGATGCTTGCCGCAAACGTCAGCGGATCGGTTGCGCTGACGCTGAACAAAAGCTTTGCAATCAGACGAGTCAATCCCAAGGAAGCGACCAAACCCAGCGCAACGCCCAAGGCAACCAGCCGCATTCCCTGGCCGAGGATCAATTTCAGAATGTCGCTGATTTGCGCGCCCAGCGCCATTCGCACGCCAATTTCATGGGTGCGCTGATTGACGATAAAAGACATCAATCCGTAAATCCCTGTCGCGGCTAGCAACAGTGCGATGATGGCCAGCACGCCCAGCAGCGTCATCGCAAACCGCTCCGGAGCCAACGATCGCGCCAGCAATTGTTCCATCGTCGTGATATTGCGAACAGGCTGGGTTGGATCTAGCGCGCGCACTTCCGCTTTGACGGCATTGAGCAATTGCGACGGAGGTGGGGCGGTGCGCACCACGACGCTCATGGGAAGGTAGGCATTCTGTGCGTGCGGAATGAACACTTCAGGGCGTGGCGTGCTTTTCAGCCCGTAATAGCGAATGCCGCGCGTGACGCCGATCACTTCGTAAGCGTATTTCCCGCGGTTGTAATCCAGCATCAGCCGTTTGCCGACGGGGGCTTCGTTGGGCCAAACCTGATTCGCCATGCTCTCGCTGACAATCAGCACGGCGGGCGTGTCGCGGCGATCCTGGTCATTGAAGTTCCGCCCGCGCAGCAAACTCATGCCCATCGTTTTGAAATATCCTGGCGTGGCCATTCGCACATCCACTTTGCCGGCATTGCTGCCCGGTTCCGGCTCGCCTTCGCGCCAGTATGGACGGTCGAAATCCACGCCCACGTTATTCATCGGCAATGTTGAAACGGCAGCGGCGGAAACCACGGAAGGCAAAGCTTCAATGCGCTGAATCAATTGCTGGTAATAGTCTGCCGCGCGATTGCCGTAAACCGCGCCATCCAGCGTAATGTGCATCGTCAGCAAATTCCGGGTGTTGAAGCCCGGATCAACCACACGCAATCGGTTGAAGCTGCGCACTAGCAATCCCGCGCCCGCCAGCAACACGACAGCCAGTGCGATTTCGGCAACGACCAGGGCATTGCGCCATCGTTGTTGCGACCTGCCGCTGGTCGCGCCATGGGCTCCGCCTTCTTTCAATGCCACGGTCAAATCCGTTCGGGTTCCTTTCCAGGCTGGAATTAAACCGAACAGCAAACCCGTCAATACAGAAACACCCAGCGTAAACGCCAACACGCGCACATCCACTGTGACTTCACTCAGCCTGGGCACATCCGCCGGAGCCAGCGCGACCAGCAAGTCCAGCCCAGCCACTGTCAAGCCCAATCCCAGCGCACCGCCCAGCAATGAAAGCAACAGGCTTTCGGTCAACAATTGCCGCAACAATCGCAAACGTGCCGCGCCCAGCGCCGTTCGCACCGCCAGTTCGCGTTGCCGCGACGCTGCCCGCGCAAGCAATAATCCGGCGACATTCGCGCAGGCGATCAGCAGCACCAGCGCCACTGCCCCAAACAACACCAGCAACGACAATTGCGTTTTGCCAACCACTTCTTCGCGCAGCGTCGTCAGCCCCACGCTCCAGCCACGATTGGTTTTCGGATAACTTTCCGCCAAACCCGCGTACAGGGAATTCAACTGGCTTTCCGCTTGCTCCATTGTGACGCCCGGATTCAGTCTCGCCAGCACACGCAAAAAGCGCCAATCGCGTGGCGGGCCTTCCGGAAAACGCTGCGGACCATAGCTGCGCGCCAAATCCCAGGGAAGCCACAAATCCACCGCAGTGTTGGGCATGGCGAATCCGTCCGGCATAATTCCCAGCACTTGCCACGGTTCGCGGTTGATCGTGATTTGTTTGCCGATCAATTCCGGGTCGGCTCCAAAGCGCCGCCGCCACAGTCCGTCGCTGATGACAGCCAGCCGGTCGCCGCTGGAATTTTGCGCATTTGCGCCGGTCGCCACTCCCGCTGTGTCGCTGGGCAAAAAGACGCGTCCGCGCGCGGCTTGTGCGCGCAATACCTGAAAGAATTCGACTGACACTTTGGCGGCGGTGACTTGTTCGGCGTCCTGTTCGCCCTGCAACGTAAACGCGGTTTCATACCAGGCCGTGACCGAATCGAAGACCTGCGTTTGCGTGCGCAGATCCAGAAAATTGCCAGGCGAAGGGTTGTCACGTTCCTTGTTCAATTCGGCGTTGCGTTCCCAAAGCATGACCAATCGTTCCGGTTCGGTGTACGGCAGCGGATTGAGCAACACCGCATTGACGATGCTGAAAATTGCCGTGTTTGCGCCGATCCCTAACGCCAGCGTAAGCACCGAAATGACGCTGAAGCTTTTATGCTTCAGCAGCATTCGCGCGCCAAACCGTATGTCTTGAAACATTTCGTCCTCCAGTCTTCGCGGTTGCAACAGCAACGCATCCCAAAACGATCCCAATGAACGTCGCAACAGATCCAGTTTGTTTCGCCAATCCAGCTTGTCCCATTCTGCCAGCAGCACTTCGCGCGCACGCAACTCCGCTTCCCATTCCTGCTGCCAATCCCCGCGCAAGCGGCGCGGCACGATCAAGCCGACGAATCGGATCAGCCATAGCCAGAAGCGAAAGTGCGTTGTGGGCATTGCGTTGCTCACTTGCCTTAGTCCTGCCGCAATGCAGCCAGCGGATCAATTTTCGTCGCGCGCCGCGCGGGCAGGTAACACGCAATCAGCGCTGCGCCAGCCAAGAGCGCGGAAGCCGTTGCGAAAATCAATGGATCGAAGGGAGCGACTTCAAAAAGAATCCCGCGCATCGCCTGGGCGACGATTCCCGCCAGCAGCAGGCCGAATCCCAACCCAACGCACGTCAGCAGCAAACCGTCGCGCATCAACAAACGCAGCACCGAACGCCGATCAGCCCCAAGCGCCATGCGTATGCCAATTTCCCGCGTGCGCCGTGCCATTACGTAAGCGTTCACGCCGTACACGCCAATCAGCGACAGCAGCAGAGCCACGCCGCCAAACGTCGCAAACATCATGGCTCCCGTTCGCAACAGCCACATGCCGACGCTGGTCGTCAGGTGAAAGCGCATGGACTTCGCCGCCAGCATGGGCAGCGCCGAGTCCAGGCGATTGACCTCTTCGCGCGTCTGGCGAATCAGGGCGTCCAGGTTTGCTCCCGGCAGCGCGCGTATGTGCAGATAGGCTTCGGAAAAATAATGCTGGCCGTAAGGCAGATAGACCATGGGATGATCGCCGCTTCGCAGCAACTCTGTTCTGAACGGCGGTACCACGCCGACGATTTCAAAGGTCTGGCGCGGTTTGGCTTCCAGCGGAACATACGCAGCGCCGGGATTATCCGCGTCGGAACCGCCCGCCAGTTGAATCGTTCGGCCCACCGCTGCTTCGCTCGGCCAGAGCTTTTCGGCCAATGCGGAGTTGATGATGGCAGTGCGCGGAGCGTTTGCGTCGGCGAATTCTGTCACACGAAATTCCCGCCCCTGACGCAATTGAACGCCCAGCGTGCGGAAGTAATCGTGGCCTATGGCATTGTAAGTCGCCGGGACGGCTTTGCCTTGGGCAGGCGTGGCGGCTTCCAATGGCGGCGGAAATTGCGCGCCGCCGGTTTGCACGCGCTGGCCGAAAACCAGTTCTCCGAATGGCGCAGCCAAGGCAAGGCTCGTTGCTTCCACGCCGGGCAATGCACTGACACGCTCTGTCACGCGCCGATAAAGCTGGCGCACTTCCGTTTCGTTGTAACCGGCCAGCCCGCCATCCAGCCGCAGGTAAAACCCGCGATCCAGATCGAAGCCCGGATCAATGCGAATGGCCTGAATCGCGCCTCTGCCAGCCAATCCCGCCGCTACCAGCAGACACAGCGAAAGCGCCACCTGTCCGACGACCAGCAGGTTGCGCGTTGCCAGCAATCTATGGCGCGATGCTTTGATTGTCTGGCCGGCGCCGTCTTTCAATTCTGTGTTCAAATCCAGCCGGACGGTTTTCAGGGCTGGCCCCAGCGCAAAAAACAGCGTAGCCATCACGCCAAACCACAGCGTCGCGCCAAGCACGCGAACGTCCGGCCAGGGATCGAAGTCGAATTTGAAGGGAAGAAATTGCGTCATCCAGGCGATCAACTGATCTGTTGCCACGGCTGCCAACACAATTCCGCCGATTGCGCCGAGCGTGGCCAGCAAGAAACCTTCGGTCAGTAGTTGCCGCACCAAACGCCCGGCGCGCGCTCCCAGAGCTTGGCGGACGGCGAATTCCTTGCGTCGTGCCGCGCCGCGCGCCAAAAACATATTGGCCAAATTCAAACAGGCAATCAGCAGCACCATTCCTGAAAGTCCCAGCGCCAAAATACCCATCGTGGCAATTTGCGCGCGGTCGTTCGACGGCGCAGTGGAAATCGCCATGCGCGGCAGTTGCGCAATGCTGATCAGTTGATCCTGGTTTGCGCCGGGATAGGCTTCGGCAAGTCGCGCGCTGATGGCTTGCAAACGCGAATTGGCCGCGTCCAGCGTGACGCCTTGTTTCAGCCGTCCGACCAGCATCAAGTCATGACGGTTGCGGTCTAGCAGGGACCCGTTTTGAACCTGAATGCCTGCGGAATCAGTTTCAGGACCACCGAAGGAAAGCGGCAGCAACAGATCGGGCGAGAAAAAAGCATTTGTGCCGGTGAAACCTTTCGGCGCGATTCCAACCACGGTCACCAGTTGCCCGTTGACGCGCAAGGTTTGACCAATCTGGTTTGGCGAAGCGCCGTGCTGTTGCCACCAACCGTGACTGACGATGGCCACGGGTGCAGGTTGCGTTTCCTCCTGTGGAAGAAAGGCCCGTCCCTGCGCAAGCTGAACGCCGAAGACCGAAAAATAATTGGCGCTGATTTTCACCGCCATGACCGGCCGGGTAATTTCACCTTCGGTTACGCCCGCGTTGAGCAGGTTGATTGCCAGCACGTCTTCAAAAATGTCCTGTTGCGTGCGTAGATCCGTGTAATTTGGATGGGAAAAGTTTCGATAATCGTCCGTGCGCGTGGTGTTGCGCGAATACAAACCCACTAGCCGCTCCGGTTCTTGCCCGGAGATTGGTTTCAGCAAGATGGCGTTGATCAGGCTGAATACCGCCGTGTTTGCGCCGATGCCCAAAGAAAGCGTCATCACAGCCACAAACGTAAATCCCGGATGTTTGAGCAGCATTCGCGCGCCAAAGCGCAAGTCTTGAAACATTTCATCCTCCATTCTTCGGGGTTGCAACCACAGCGCATCCCAAAACGCGCCGATGCTTCTTCGCAGCAGATCAAGTTTGGATTTCCAATTCAGTTTGTCCCATTCGGCAAGCATTGTTTCGCGGCAGCGCAACTCCGCCTGCCACTCCTGCCGCCAGTCGGTGCGCAAATGGCGCGGCACGATTACGCCGACCAGCGAAATCAGCCACAGGTGAATCCGCATGGAATTTTGTCTGGTTGGCGCAGTTATCAAATGGCCATTGTTCAATTCCGCCAAGGTCGCGCGATAGGCTTTGCGCTCCGACAAACCTTGCTTGAGCAACACTTCATAACGGCCATCCAGCCGCCGGATAAGTTCTGTAATGATTTCGGCTTCCTGCCCGTGTGCAGGCTTTGATCTGGTCAGCCACTCACTGATTTCCTCGTCCCAATCGCGCACGTTCGAACATCCTCCAGAGAAGTAGTGATGAGCCAGGCTTATTCGTGCCGAAGCGCAACCAGCGGATCAACCCGCGCAGCGCGCCGCGCCGGAATCCAGCACGCCAGCAAGGCTGCGCCGGTCAAAACGCCCGCAATGACGGCAAACGTCACTGGATCAGTCGGCTTTACGCCAAACAGCAAATCCGTCAGCAAGCGTGTCAACATGCGCGCCGCAACCAAGCCCACAGCCACGCCCACCGCTATCAGTAAGAATCCTTGCCGAAGGATCAACCATTCGATTCGGCCTGCTTCTGCGCCGAGTGCCATGCGAATGCCAATTTCATGTGTGCGTCGGCTGACGGTGTAAGCCATCACGCCGTAAATGCCGATCACCGCCAACGTCAGTGCAATGCCTGCAAATAGCGCCAGCAACAAGGTATAAAAGCGCGGCTCTGCCACGGAGGCCGACACCACTTCATTCAACGTTCGCACGCGAGTAATTGCCGTGAACTTATCCACCGCCAGAATGCGTTCGCGCAAAGCGCGTTCCATCGCCTTTGGTTCGGCTGTGGTACGCACAATCAGGTTCATAAATGCAGTGTCTTTTTGCCGGAAGGGAACGTAAAACAACGAATTGTTTTTCGTTTCTGCGCTGAACTGGCTGACGTTGGCAGCAACACCGACAATTTCCATCCATTTGTCCGGTTCGCCGCGAAACGCGATGCGCTGGCCGATGGGATTTTCGTTGGGAAAGTAAGCTTGTGCCAGCAATTCATTAATCACAGTCACGCGCGGCGCGGATTCATTGTCGCTGTCATTGAATAGGCGTCCCTGTTTAAGTCGCCCGCCGATGGACCGGAAATAATCCGGACTGACAACATTGCACCAGGCTTGTTGGGCATCACGGTCGGCGGGAATAGAACGCCCGGCGACAAGGATCGGACTGCTCATATAAGCGCCGGACAAGGGCCCGGCGGTTGTCGCCCCTGCCGCTTCAACGCCGGGCATGGATTTCAATTCATCCAGCAATCGCTGGTAGTAGGTGTAGGTGTCAGCGTCTTTCGGGAAACGGTTGAATGGCGGCGACAGCGTCAACATAACCGCGTTCATAGGGTTAAAACCGTGTTCAACCTGCCGCAGTTTCACGAAACTTTTGATAAGCAAGCCCGCGCCCACCAGTAGCACAAGGGCCAGCGCGGTCTGTCCCACTACCAGCAATTCGCGCAATCCGATCCCCCGCAGCCAGTGCCTTCCGCCGCTTTGCACTGCGCCTTCCTTGAGCGCGTGATTCAAATCTATCTTCGATGCGAACCACGCCGGGGCCAGGCCAAACAGCAAACCGACCAGCAGCGTTGTGAAAAAGGTAAATGCCAGCACACGGCCGTCCAGGTTGACTTGTGCCAGGCGCGGCAGGTTCGCCGGTTCCAGTGCGATCAGTGCCCGCACCGCACCATAAGCCAGCAACAGCCCGCCCGCGCCGCCCAGCAATGCCAACAGAGTGCTTTCGGTCAGCAATTGTCGGATCAACCGCAAACGCCCTGCTCCCAGTGCCGCGCGCACAGCAATTTCTTTTTGCCGCGCGGCAGCGCGCACCAGCAACAGGTTTGCCACATTGGCGCAGGCAATCAGAAGCACGAAGCCAACCGCGCCCAACAGCATTAACAACGTTGGGCGAACTTTGCCGACCACTGAATCCAGCAGCGGCTCTGACCAGACAGTCCATTCTTTGTAATCATCCGGTATCTGCTGTTGCAATTGTTTGTGAATCAACTGCACTTCATTGTCTGCTGCTTCCGGCGTGACGCCGGGTTTCAGGCGCGCAATAGCGCTCAACCGGCGCATATCGTGACGCCCCTGTGCGACGGAGGTTTCCGGCAGCCAGAACTCGCTTTGTCCCGGAAATGTGACTTCCGGCGGCATAACGCCCACGACTGTAAACGTGTTGGTGTGGTTTAGGGTGACATCTCGTCCGATGACGTTCAGGTCGCTGTTGAAGCGCCGCTGCCAAAGTTTGTATCCCAGCAAAATGGGGCGCGCGCCGCCGGGTTTCGCTTCTTCCGGCAGAAAGCCGCGCCCATGAAGCGGCTGAAGCCCCAGCATCGGCAGCAAATTGGTGGTGACGCCTGCGCCAAAAATCTGTTCCGGTTCTACGTCGCCGGTCATCACGGAAGCCGTCGTGTAAAACGCAGCCACGTCCGAAAACGACTGTGCGCGTTCTCGCCAAACCTGCACGTTGCCGCCGGAAATTGGCATGTGCGTAAAGCCAATTTGCGGTTTGCCCTGCCACAACCGCACCAAACTTTCCGGTTCACGGTATGGCAGCGGGCGCAACACGACGCCATTGACGACACTGAAAATGGCGCTGGTAGCGCCAATGCCGATGGTCAGCGACAATATAATTGCCAAGGTAAAGGCAGGGCTTTTCAATAGCATTCGCACGCCAAACCGCAGGTCTTGAAACATTTCATCCTCCAGCCGTCGGGGTTGTAATAGCAACGCATCCCAAAATGCTCCCAGGCTGCGCCGCAGCAAATCCAGTTTGGTTTCCCAGCCGAGCTTGTCCCACTCGGCAAACAGAAATTCTCGGTGCCTTAACTCTGCTTCCCACTCCTGCCGCCAATCGGCGCGAAGCTTTCGCGGCACGATCACACCGATCAGGTGAACGAGCTTGATCAGCCATCCAAGTTGGGACTTTTTATCCTTCCGCATTCAAATCACTCGTACCGTAGCGCGGTCAGCGGCTCAACCCGCGCTGCCCGGCGAGCGGGCAAATATCCTGCCAACGCTGCAACTGCCAGCAACAACAGCACCGCAACCGCCATCGTCAACGGGTCATAAGGCTTCAGCCCAAACAACAAACTGGCAACCAGCCGGGTTGTCGCCAGCGCGGCGCCAAGTCCGATGGCGACGCCGATGACCACCATCCACATGGTTTCTTTCAGCACCAGTTTGACGACATCTGCGCTACGCGCGCCGAGCGCCATCCGAATGCCGATTTCATTCGTTCGCCGCGTTACCGCGTAAGACATGACGCCGTATAGCCCGATGCAGGCCAGCAATAGCGCGAACAGGCTGAAAGCGCTTCCCAATTGCGCCAGAAAGCGTTCCTGCACCAGCGATTCGTTGACCACATCGCTCATCATCTGTAAGCCGACGACCTGCGCCTGCGGGGTCAGCTCGCGCATTAACTGTCTGATTGTGGCGGCATAATCCGCTGCCGCGTTGCTGGTGCGGAATTGCAGCATCATGTTGTCGCGCTCTGACGCTTGGAAGTAATACGGATAAAACGTGCGCGGCGGCTGTTCGCGCACGTCCAGGTATTTGGCGTCCTGCGTGACGCCGATGATTTCAAACGGCTGCCCATTGCCTTTCAGGCTGAAGCGTTTTCCAACCGGGTTTTCTTTGCCAAAGAAGTACCGCGCCATCGCTTGATTGATGACGACGGCTTGCGGTGGCTCATTCGCTTTGCTCTGCGGGCCAGTGGCAGCAGTCGGCGTGCTGGTCGGAACCGGGCGTTCATCCTGTGGGCCGAAATCGCGCCCAGCGATAATCGGCATTTTCATCGTCTCGAAAAAGCGCGGCCCGACCGCCATCACGTTACAGGCTACGTTTTCATCTGGAGCCGCTGCGTAACCAGGGACGTCAACGTTGAGGCTGACACCGCCGCCGCCCAGCAAACTGAAATACAGCAGCGTGGCCGATTGGACGCCGGGTAGGGTTTCCAGCCGCGTCAACACTTGTTTGTAAAGGTCGCTGCGTTGCTGGGCGTTGTAGCCACCGCCGAGGTCCAGGGAAAATTGCACAATTTGCTGGTAGTTCATCCCCACATCCAGCGTTTGCAAATTTCGCAGGCTGCGCATAAACAGCCCAGCGCCAATCAGCAGAAAGAGCGAAAGCGCGACTTGTGAAACGACCAACGATTTGTTCAGCATCAGCCGCGACCGGCTGGTGCTGCCGCCGGATTGATCCTTCAGCGATGCCGTCAGATTCAAGCGCGTCGCCTGCCAGGCGGGTGTCAAACCGAACAAAACTCCGGTCAAAACAGAGATGATCAAGGTAAAGGCCAGCACGCGCATATCCGGCGTGACATTCAACCCTGTTTGCGCCTGCTGCGGCAGATACGTGACAAGCCCGCGCAAGCAGACGCGCGCAAACAGCAATCCTGCCGCACCACCCAGCACGGACAACAAAACGCTTTCGGTCAGTAACTGGCGCAACAGCCGGAATCGTCCCGCGCCCAGCGCCAAGCGCACAGCGATCTCTTTGCGCCGTGTTGCCGCACGCGCCAGCAACAAGTTGGCGACATTGACGCAGGCAATCAGCAGTACTAAGCCGACCGTCGCCATCAGGATGAAAAGCGGTTGCCGGAACTGGTGCCTCAATCCCGTGTAGCCGCTTCCTCCCGCTTCCAGGCTGATGTGGCGCTGGAAGTGGTTGTTGCGTTGCGTAGGAGTCCAATTGGTCGAGCGCGCAGCGACCTCGTTCTGTTGCTGCTGAAAGATCAACTCTGCGTCCGCTTGCGCCTGCGCTATCGTTACACCTGGACGCAATCGTCCGATCACGCGAATCCACCAGGAATGTTCCCGGCCCAAGTTGGGATCGTTGGCCACCTTGATCGGCCACCAGAGTTCCGGTTTGGTGCCGACCTCAAATCCAAAAAAGCCCGGCTGCGCGACGCCAACGATGGTTAAGGCCGTTTTGTTGACGGTAACCTGTTGCCCCACGACATTCGGGTCAGCGCCGAACCTACGCTGCCAATATTCATGGCTGATGACTGCGCCCGGTTGCGTGTTGGCGGCGTTGTCGTCCGTTTCAGTCAGTGCGCGACCAATGATGGGATTCGCTCCCAGCACGGAAAAGAAATTGCCGGATACACGCTGTTGCTGGACGGATTCCGGTTCTGCTCCGGGCGCATTGACCAAGAACCGCGCGCGCCCCACATTGGCTCCGGTTGCGATGCCGCTGAAAGACTGGTTTCGATCCCTGTACATTTCATAAAGCGGATAGTTGGAATTGTAGCCTCCTCCCGATGGCATGCTGGGGCTGGTAACTTTGAAAAGCACCAATTCCTGCGCGTCTTTGACTGGTAGCATTTTCAGCATCAGCGCATTGATCAGACTGAAAATCGCCGTGTTTGCGCCAATGCCCAGCGCCAGGGAAAGCACTGCAACAGCCGTAAATCCTTTATGCTTGAGCAGCATTCGGACCCCGTAACGCAAATCTTGAAACATGTCTTCCTCCAATCGTTGCGGTTGTAGCCATACAGCATCCCAAAATGCGCCCACGCTACGCCGCCACAAATCCAGCCTGGTTTTCCAGTTCAGGTTGTACCATTCGGCCAACAAGGTTTCGCGGTACCGAAGCTCTGCTTCCCATTCCTGCCGCCAATCGGTGCGCAAGCGTCGCGGAACGATTACGCCGATCAATGCAATTAACCAGAGCCAGAACTGAAATCGGGTTGTCTGTGCTGAGCTTGCCATTCCCCTTACTCGTCTCGTAACGCAACCATCGGGTCAACGCGCGCGGCTCTGCGGGCAGGCAGGTACCCTGCCAGCGCCGCAACCACGGTCAACAGCAATGCCGCAGACGCCAGCGTCAGCGGATCGGTTGGCTTCAGATTGAACAGCAAGCTCTCAGCCATCTTCGTGGCAAATAGTGAAGCAATCAGTCCAATCAGCACACCGCCGAAAACCAGCGCCAGCGCTTCGCGCATAATCAGCCACAGCACATTGCCGTTTTGCGCGCCGAGCGCCATGCGGATGCCGATTTCGTTTGTGCGCCGCGCGACGCCATACGACAGAACGCCGTACAGCCCAATGCAGGCCAGCAGCAACGCGAGCACGCCGAAGAACGAGGCGAGCCGAGCCACCAGTTTCTGCTGTGTCAGCGAGCGACCGATGTGATCCGACAAACTCAGAACTTCATTGACCGGCAAATTCCGGTTTACTTCCTGAATTACTTGCCGGATTTGCGGGACAACGTTGGCCGCTGACGCGCCGGAAAGACGCACGACAAAATTGCCAAGCGGCTGTGGGCGTTGCGCGTGCGCGTAATAAGCCATCGGCCATAATCGCTCTGTCAGAGAGCCGTATTTGGCATCCTTCACAACACCGATGATTTCGTTTTGTTCGCTGGATTCCGGACCGGATGTGCCGAATCGTTTGCCTAGCGGAGAGCCATTCGGAAAGAAACGCTTTGCCATTGCTTCACTAATGACAGCGACTTTTTGAGATTGCGCTGTGTCCTGGGCTGTAAAGGCGCGCCCCATCACCAGCGGAATTCCCATGGTGGAAAAATAGTCCGTGCCAACCACGTTTTGTCGTGTCAGCCGCCGACCCTGATCCTCTGCTGGAACGGGCTCGCGGGTGACTACATTCCCGGTCCATTGGCCCTGATCGAAAATGATGAAGGAAAAAGAAGCAGCTTGTACGCCCGGCACGGCCTTCACTTTCTCTTCCACTTCCTTCAGCAATGCTCCCATCTGGGCGTCTTTGTAACCCGTCGTCGCCGGATCAACCTGAAACAGCATGACGTTCTGTGGATTGAAACCCGTGGGCACGTTTTGCAGATTGACCAACGTGCGCAAAAACAATCCAGCGCCAACCAGCAACAGAAGTGACAGCGCAACCTGCGCAACTACCAGCGCCTTGCCAAACGGACTTTGTGAAGCTCTCACTGAACCTTTCCCGCCTTTGAGCGTGGAGTTCGGCTCAATCTTGATTGCGCGCAAGGCGGGCGCAGTTCCAAAGATGATGGCGGAAAGCAGGGACGCAAGCAGTGTAAAACTCAGGATGCGCGCATTGGGCGTTACATCCAGCGGCAATGGGGCGGAGCCGCTGGAGGCCATCAGCAGCAGCAGGCGGCTGCCCCACCAAGCCAACACAACTCCGGCGATGCCGCCAATACCGGCCAGCAGCACGCTTTCGGTGAGCAATTGGCGGATCAATCGTGCGCGGCCTGCTCCGACTGCCAGACGCACTGCAAACTCTTTTTGCCGCGTTGAAGCGCGCGCCAGCAGCAAATTCGCAATGTTGGCACAGGCAATCAACAGCACCATCCCGACAACTCCCATCAGGATTTTTAGCGGAGGCGCGTATTCCTGGCTAAGCCCGGACAGCCCTTTCCCCGCAGGCGTCAATTCAATCCTGGCTTGCTGGATTTCCTGCAACCGTTCCGGCGAAGCCTGCGCTCCCGCTTGTTCTTGCAGGGATTGTTTGAAAAGCAGATTTACCGCAGCATTGGCTTGCTCAGTGCTCACGCCGGTTTTCATTCGGCCAATCAGGTAAAGCGATTGCTCCGATTTGTTTGTCCGTCCATTCCAGTGCGCGGGAGGCAATTGCGGCTCCATTGCCAATGGCACCCATAGGTCGGGCGCTTGCAAAACTGTCGTGCCCAGAAACTGTTTGGGCGCGATGCCGATGATGGTATAGGCGATCTGGTCAATCGTAACGGTTTTGCCAATTGCGGCCGGGTCGCCGCCAAGGTTGCGCTCCCACCAGGCATAGCTGACAACTGCGACGGGATGTCCGCCGGGCGTTACATCATCCGCTTCCGTGAAAGTGCGCCCCAGGCTGGCGTTTATGCCCAGCACCGAAAAGTACGTGCCCGAAACCAGCAGCACGTCCATCTTTTGCATTTCACCACTTGTTCCACTGCCCGAAACTGTTCCGTGGACACTCCAGGGCATGCTCAAGCAGGCTCCCACATCGGAAAACACTTCATTGCGTTGACGTACTTCCTGGTAAAACGGGTAAGAGAAAAGGTCCCAACTTCGGTTGGGAAACCTGTTGGTCAATCCTACGTCTCCGCCTTTGCCGAACAGCACCAGTTTTTCCGGCTCCGCCACTGGCAAGGATTTCAGCAGCATGGCGTCCAGCAAAGTGAAGATGGCCGTATTGGCTCCGATGCCCAGCGCCAGCGAAAGCGCGGCTACCAAAGTAAAGCCAGGTTGTTTGAGCAACATTCGCGCGCCGTAGCGCAGGTCTTGAAACATTTCGTCCTCCAATCTCCGTGGTTGCAGCAACAGCGCATCCCAAAACGCTCCCAGGGAGCGCCGCAATAAATCGAGTTTGTTTTGCCAGTCGAGTTTGTCCCAATCGGACAACAAAGTTTCGCGGTACCGCAGTTCCGCCTCCCACTCCTGCCGCCAGTCGGCACGCAAGCTGTGCGGCACAATCACGCCGATCAAGCGAATCAGAGATAAATGCAGTCTGGGAAGGGATGTTTGACGGTTGTGCATTCCGGCATCTCACGCGCGCGAAGTTTTGGGTTTGTCGGTTTTCGGTGCCTGGGTCTGTTCCAGCAGGCGATACCGGCTGCGCGCATCGGCCAACGCCTCGCGGCCTTCGCGGGTCAGTTCATAGTATTTGCGTGGTGGCCGCGCTTCTTCTTGCGCAATGGCGTGTTTTTCCCACTTGGAATGCACGTAGCCGTTTTCTTCCAGCCGCCTGAGCGCCGGATACACGGTGCCGCTTGGCAAGCCGGTCACGTCCATGATGTCGAACCCGTATTGATAGCCATTGTCCAGCGCCTGCAAAATGACAGCCGCCGCAAACGAGAGAAAACTTTTGCCCATGGGTGAACTCCAATTTTTGAATTGCTATTTCGTTTTCGGCTTATATCGTTTGCTACATAGTACTGTCAACGAAGATTTTGGAGAACAGGCAGGGAATAAGGGCAAATTGGGGCAGGTTTGAGAAAAAGAAAAAGCCAGATCATACAATCTGGCTTTTTCTGGTAAAAAATTGGAAGTGGGCTTGCGAGTTATTTGGCTTCCTGTTTTTCAAGCACAACATTGTCTGTGGACGTGCCGCCATCCGGAGAAGTTTGCGTGACAATCATGGTAATAGTTTTACCATCGGCGGAAAGCGTCAGTTTGCGGACAAAACTTCTGCCTTCGGCTTTCCATTCGATCAGCCAGCCATCAGATTGCCATTTGACCGCCACTTGTGCAGGTT
>CAYLJQ010000051.1:0-18461 GCA_964383955.1 uncultured Heliomicrobium sp.
ACCTTGCCTTATAATCGGCCCGCCAACCTGAACCCGAAAACAGAAATAGATTTAAGCTATCGCGCCGATGCGCAAAATTAATTACCCGCATTGCAAGTGCGGCTTTTTATAGTGAGGTGTCCCAGAAATGAATAATCCCCAAACCCATGTAAACGGCAATTCGACAAATGGCCATCACACGGAACAATCTGCCACAACACCGCAGGCTCCGGCGGACGGCGGCAAGCTGATTGTCCTGACGGCCCCGCTGACCGAAACCATTGACCACGCCGGATACTTCATTCAAATGGGAATGGCTTCGATGCCTATTTGGATGGAAGGCGTAATGAACAAGAAATATCCTCACTGGCGCGAAGTCGAATACAACGACGACGGCTCCGCAAAATACATGCCTGCCGGAGTTCGCCTGGTTGAAGCTTCGTTGTTGCGAGAATTCAAACCTGAAGACATTGCCTGTTGTTACCCTGATGACCTGGAAAAATTTGTCGGCCCGAACACGCGCGTGGTTGCCGTTTCCACGCACAATCCGCTGGGCGTGACGTTTGCCGCGGGCGTGTATACCTCGATTTTCGGATCGTCGAAAATGCCGATCAATTCGCATTACTCGCGATTGATGTTCGCAAAGATCAAAGAAAATCCGTTTCGCAAAAACTTCAAAGTCATCGTCGGCGGTTCCGGCGGCTGGCAGATCACCCAGACCAATACCTTTGAAGAGCTGAGTATTGATTGCGTGGTCGAAGGCCGCAGCGAATCCGTGGACACAATGGCGCTGTTTCACAAAGCCATCAACGGTGAAGAATTGCCGCGCGAGGTCGAAGTCGGCCATCCGAAAGAGCGCGAAGCTTTACTGGTTCCGGACAGACGCACAACCTTCGGTGTGGTGGAAATGACCACCGGTTGCGGACGTCGTTGCCAGTTCTGCGTGCCCGACCTGAATCCGCAAATTGATTTCCCGAAAGAAAAAATTATGTCTGCCGTCGCTGCCAACGTGCGCGAAGGCAACAAACAAATCAGCCTGGCAACGGAAGACATGTTCATCTGGGGACAGGTTCACACCGAAACGCCGTTTTACTTCCCCAACCGCGAAGCACTGCTGGATTTGTATTCGTCAGTTATCAACACGCCCGGCGTCGAGCAACACGTGCTGAGCCATTCAACCATCGCTCCGGCAGTCGTTGATCCGGTCATGATCGAAAAGCTTTCGGAAATGTTGCTGCCGAAAAGCCCGATTCACCTGCCTTACCTAAGCAACCATCCGCAGAAAAAAGCGCTGTCGCCGTTGATTGGCCTGGAAACCGGCTCGACTCGATTGGGAAAAAAGATCATGCCCAGCAAAGGCATTCCCTTTTCCATCGAAGACTGGCCGAGCGTCATTCTGGAAGGTTTGGCTGTGCTGAATCGCAACAACTGGTTCCCGGTCATGACCTTGATCGTCGGCGCGCCCGAAGAAACCGACGAAGACGTGATGGCAACGCTTGATCTGGTTTACGAAATGGAACGACGCGGATTGTTCGCCTTCCTCGTTCCTTCGATCTTTACGCCGCTGCACGACACACGCATGCAGGACAAACAAGGAGTTTCGGAAACTCGGAAGTTAAGTCCGCTGCAATGGCAGTTGCTGATGAAGTGCTGGAAGCTAAACCTGCGTCCCGGTTTGTATAGTTGGTGGGGGCCATTGGCCTGGCGCACGGGAGCGTTGGCGCTGTGGGCCTGGAAGCTTCGCAAAATCAATGGGCCGAACTTCACCTGGCCGCTGCTGAATTTCGCCAGCGCGCTGCCGGAAAGCTGGATGGAAAAAATGGGCAAGATTTACGTCGGCAAACCGATGAAGACAAAATCGCGCAAAGAACTGCTGGCAACCATTCGCCCGAACCAGCAGCAATACCTTCGCGAAGATTGCGGCGATTTGCCTGATGGTTGGAAGCCATCAAAACCGCTGAGCGTGTTGAAAGCGGAATTGCTGTCTACCGCAGCCGACTAGCAAGGTGGCCACGATTGAATGAAGCACTACCGGTTTACTGCAACGATTTACAAATTCAGCAGCAATCCCAGCTTCTTTTGTGTAGACGTGCCCGATGAAGCCAGTGCCGATTGGGGCAGACGCGCAATGATCCCTGTAAAAGGATCGGTCAATGGCAACGAATGGCGCGGTACGCTGCTCCCCAATGGCAACGATGGCCATCGGATGGTGCTCAATGGGCAAATTCGCAAACGGGCGCAAGTGGGTTTGGGCGACAGCGTAGAAATCAGTTTGCAACGGGATGTGGTTTCGCGGGATGCCGTGATGCCGCCGCTGCTGGAAGAAGCCCTGCGTGAAAATGAATTGCTTGATGCTTTCAACGCATTGTCACGGGCCAAACGAAATGCCGCGTTAAAATGGCTGGAAAGTGCCAAGACGGCTGCCACGTGGGAACGGCGCGTGGAGTCGCTGGTCATGAATCTGCTCAACAATAACTTGAAAGGAATCTGGTGAGGAGAAATTTTTGATTTCCACCAAAGACGTTTCGCTGGAAAACATTCGTGCCGCGCGTGAAATCGTTTACCGCACGTTGAAGCCTACGCCGACGATGGAGTATCCGTTGCTAAATGCGGAACTCGGCGCTCACGTTTTCCTGAAGCATGAAAATCATCTGCCCACCGGAGCGTTCAAAGTTCGCGGCGGGTTAAATTTCATGCATCACTTCGCGGCGGAGCGGACGCACAGCGGCGTCATCACGGCCACCCGAGGCAATCACGGGCAATCGGTAGCCTTGGCAGCGCAACTTCATTCCATTCCCGCAACCATCGTCGCCCCCTTTGGCAACAACCCGGAAAAGAACGAAGCGATGAAAGCGTATGGCGCTCGACTGGTGGAATACGGGCGCGATTTTGACGAAGCCCGCGTGGAAGTTGCACGGCTGGCCGAAGCGGAAAATCTGCGCTTCATTCATTCATCCAACGAACCGCATTTGTTGAACGGCGTAGGAACTTACGCGCTGGAAATTATCGAAGCTTTGCAGGAACGCGGCCAGCAAGCCGACGCCGTGTTGGTTCCCATTGGCATGGGCAGCGGCATTTGCGGAGTGATTACGGCGTTTCGCGCCTTATCACCCAAAACGAAAATTTATGGCGTTCAGGCCGAAGCCGCGCCCAGTTATTACCTGTCGTGGAAAGCGGGCAAAGTGGTCGGCACGGAAACCGCCGACACTTTTGCCGATGGCGTGGCGACGCGCGCGCCTTCGGAATTCGCGCTGGAAATCATCTGCAACGGGCCAAATGGAGTTGACGAAATTGTGCTGGTCAGCGACGACGAAATCCGCGATGCGATTCGACTGCTGTGGCGAACAACCCACAATCTGGTTGAAGGCGCAGGTGCGGCAGCGACAGCGGCAACCATCAAACTGCGTAACCATCTGGCAGGAAAGATCGTCGTAAACATCATCAGCGGAGGCAATCTGGATTCCGCTACTGTTTCACAGATTTTCAACTAACAAAATTTGGACTGCGGCGGCTTCGACACCGCTTTTCGTTCTCATCCAAAAGCTTGAGGAAACCGAAGGCTCAATCTGAGAACGCAAAAGCTGCGGCAAGCTTCAGCACTCCACATCCCTTTTCAGAAAGCTACGACACACGATGACCATCAAAACTCTCCTCTTACTTGCGCTGATCGGCTTCACGGTGTTTTTCGTTGTCACGTTGGCGGCTGCGATCAAAAAACATCGCAGCAGAGAAGCGGCAACTCCCTCTTTCCTGCAAACGGCAATCGGCTTTGTCACGAATTTTTTCGATACGCTGGGCATTGGTTCATTCGCACCAACGACGGCAATCTTCAAGCTGAAAAAGCTTGTTCCCGACGAATTGATTCCGGGAACGCTGAATGTAGGGCACACGCTGCCGACAATCACGCAAGCATTCATTTTTATCACCATTGTCGAAGTCGAACCGGTAACTTTGCTCTTACTGATTGTCGCGGCGGTTCTGGGTACTTGGCTCGGCGCGGGAGTCGTAGCCAAAATGCCTAGACGTGGCATTCAGATTGGAATGGGTGTGGCTTTGCTGGTGGCTGCCGCGCTGACCTTGCAAGCGATCTTCGACAAAAAAGCGGCTGGCGGAACGGCTTTTGAACTAACCGGCGTCAAGCTATTGCTCGGCATTGCTGGCAACTTCGCTCTAGGCGCGTTGATGTCGCTCGGCATCGGCTTGTACGGCCCCTGCCTGATTATGATCAGTTTGCTGGGCATGAATCCGACGGCGGCATTTCCAATCATGATGGGTTCGTGCGCTTTCCTGATGCCGGTTGGAAGCGCGCGTTTTGTGCGCGAAGGCAGTTTTCACCTGCGTTCGGCGTTGGGTTTGGCGCTGGGTGGAATCCCCGCGGTGTTGATTGCGGTGTATATCGTCAAATCGTTGTCGCTGTATTACGTCCGTTGGCTGGTAGTTATCGTTGTCGTTTACACAGCAGTCATGATGTTGCGTTCGGCAATGGCGGAAAAGAAATGAGTCTAAACCTTACTGAAGAAGATCGCGCGCAGCTTGCGGGCGAGCGCGGAGAAGCGAATCGTTTGGCAATGTCGGTCATCGTCCGCATGGCCAACGTCAGCGGAGCCGACAGCTTGATGGACATCGTCGGAGCGCACATTGACAGCACCGTTTTCCAGGGCGATGCGACGATGGAATTTGCCGAACGGCTGGCCAGTTACGGTGCCAAAGTCGCGGTTCCGACTTCGCTGAACGTCAGCGGCGTGGATGAACATAACTGGCGCGAATGGGCTACGCCGCCGGAATGGGCGCAGAAAGCGCACAGGCAAATGATCGCGTACCAAAGTATGGGCACAGAAGCGACATGGACTTGCGCGCCGTATCAAACCGACTATCGCCCGAAGTTTGGCCAGCAAATCGCGTGGGGCGAATCAAACGCCATCGCCTTTGCCAATTCTGTCATCGGCGCTCGGTCGGAACGCTATCCAGACTTGATGGACGTTTGCGCCGCTATCACAGGCCGGGTTCCTGCCATCGGATTGCACCTGACGGAAAACCGGGCCGGGCATATTTTATTGCGACTGGTGAATGTGCCGCGCCGCATTCAGGAAGACGATTCGTTTTACCCTGTGCTTGGCCATTTGATCGGCAGAATTGCGCAAGAGCGAATCCCGGTTATTGAAGGCATCGAAGTCACACCTGCTGAAGATCAACTTAAAGCGTTGTGCGCCGCCGTCGCGTCATCTGGCGCAGTTGCGCTAATGCACCTGGTCGGCATCACGCCGGAAGCTCCAACGACTGCGGCGGCTTTCCAAAACAAACAACCACAGCAGATTGTCGAAGTGACAATGGATCATTTGCGGCAAGCCCGTCGCGAACTGACGACCTCCGACGGCGAAAAGCTGGATATGGTGGTGCTGGGCAGTCCGCATTTTTCGCTGGCCGAATTCAAACAGCTTGCACCGCTGGTTACGGGTAAACGCCGCCATCCTGACGTTCAGTTCCTGGTCACGTCCAGTCGGCTGATGACCAATCTGGCGGACCAAGCCGGTTACATCGAACCGCTGAAAGAATTCGGCGGCAAGCTGACGGTGGATACCTGCATTCTGACCACGCCGATGCTGCATCCGGAAATCAAAACACTGATGACGAATTCGGCGAAGTACGCATACTACTCGCCGGGGCTGCTCAGCACGCAGGTTATGTTTGGCAGATTGGAAGATTGTGTGCGTTCGGCCGTTGAAGGCCACGTTGTTCGAGATGAATCGTTATGGCAAAAATGATTGAAGGCAAAGCGCTGGTTGCTGGCGAAACAAAAGGATTGGCGCTGGTGACGGATGAGCCGCTGAGTTTTTGGGGCGGTTACGATCAATGGACAGGCGAAATTATTGATCGCCGCCACCCGCTGTCAGGCCAAAACGCCAAAGGCAAAATTTTAGTGGTTCCGGCGTCTCGCGGTTCCAGCACAACCACGGCTGTATTGCTGGAAGCAATTCGGAATGGCAATGCTCCGGCGGCAATTGTGGTCAGTTGCGTGGATCGGTTTTTCGCGCTGGCTTCAATCGTGGCTGACGAAATGTATCAACGGCCAATTCCTGTGATCGCGCTTGCTGCCGATGAATTCGCCAGCTTGCAAACAGGCCAGCAAATAGAAGTTTTCGCCGATGGAAGTTTAGCTGTTGGGCGTGAATCGTAACCGCAGCAACAGGAACCGCCTTACTTTTCGCCACGCAACACTAGCGCCAGCGTCTTCAGAAGTTTTTCCGCCGTATAGGGTTTTTGCAAAAAGGTTTTGACTCCCAATTGCGCAGCTTCAGCCGTTTTGCCGTTGGTTTTCAATCCGCTGGTGGCAATAATTTTCACCTCAGGGTCGAGTTTATGCAGCGCGCGGATGGTCGCCGGGCCATCCATATAAGGCATCAACATGTCTGTTATCACGCAACGAATTTCGTCTTTGCGCGCGGCGAACATCGCAACGGCTTCGGCGCCGTCGCTGGCTGTGACTGCGCGATAACCGAAAGCCTGCAGCGTCTCTTTCGCAATTTCACGAATCGCGCCTTCATCATCAACGATCAAAATCAGTTCACTGTTGCCCATTGGCAAATCGCTGCGAACGTTTTGCGCCTGCTTTGTTTGCGCGGCGTCACTTGCTGGCAGATAAATCTTGAATTGCGCGCCTTTGCCTTCTTCGCTGTAAACATTGACGAAACCGTTGTGGCTGCGAACGATTCCCGCGACGGTGGACAACCCCAGCCCTGTTCCCTGTCCTTGTTCTTTGGTGGTGAAAAACGGGTCGAAAATCTTGCTCAGGTTTTGATCTGAAATGCCCACGCCATTGTCTATAACCGTGATGCGAACGAATCTGCCGGATTTGGCTTCGACGTTCATGCGCGCATAGTGTTCGTCAATTTCTATATTTTCGGCTTCAATTCGCAGCTTGCCGCCCTGCGGCATCGCATCGCGCGCGTTGACGCAAAGATTCATCAGAACCTGGTGCAGTTGCGTGGCGTCTCCTCTGACGTTCCACAAGTTCAGATCAATCGCTTGTTCGATTTCAATGTTCTTCGGCAAAGTATCGGTCAGAATTTTGATGATCTCTTTGATCAAAGAGATCGGCTGAAGCGTGATGTATTCGCCTTCCACTCCACGGGCAAACGACAAAACCTGGCGAATCATTTCGCTGCCGCGAATGGCGTTCGTGCGCAAAATGTTCAGCAGCCGTTGACTGCTTTCATCGGTGAAGCGCATCTGCAACAGCTCCACCGCTGTCAGAATGGGCGTCAACACATTGTTCAGGTCGTGCGCGATGCCGCCTGCTAGTGTGCCAATGCTTTCCATTCGTTGCGCGCGCAGGAACTGTGCTTCCAGCCGTTTCTTTTCCGATATGTCACGAATAATGACGGTAAACAGTTTGTGGCCGTCTTCTTCAATCTGGGAAATCGTCGCTTCAATCGGGAATTCCTCCCCATCAGAGCGTAATCCGTACAGCGCGCGAAGCTTGCCCATGGAACGTTGCGAGGTTTTCGTCTCACCAAACACGCGGATGTGATTTTCGTGGGCCATTCGAAAGCGGTCCGGAACAAACCGATCTAGCGGCTGCCCCATTACATCAACAGCCTGGCAACGAAACATCTTTTCTGCTGCCGCATTGAACAAAACAATGTTCTGGTTTTCATCCACCGTGATAATCGCGTCCATGGCCGAGGCCAGGATTCCAGCCAGCTTTGCTTCACTCAACCGCAACGAGGCGGCAATTTGCGGATGGCTCGTTTGTTCAGGTGCTGATGGTATTTTGCTCATAAGATTCGATGCTTCAAAGCTGTTCAATACTGATCTCTCGTTGGTCATCTCCAAAATCGCGGATTGCAACCTGGTAAGCGTTGGAAATTTGATTGGCTCCCAACCGTTCCGGCCACTCAATCAGCACAACCGCATTTGGATCGTTGATCATTTCCTCCAGCCCAAGCTCCAACAAATCCTCTGCGCCGTCTTCCAAGCGATACAGGTCCAGATGATAAAGCCGCATGCGGCCTTCGTGCTGATTGACCAGTGTGAAGGTGGGGCTGTTAACGTCCGCCGGATCAATGTCTAGCCCAGCGGCAATGCCTTTGGCAAAAACGGTCTTGCCCGCGCCCAAATCGCCTTGCAGCAGAAAAACCGTCGGCGTGTTGATTGCTTCGCCGATTTCGTAAGCCATCTCAAAAGTTTCTTCTGCGGAATGTGTGATGAAATTTCCGGTAGGCATCATTGTCAGTTACAGGCGGCTGATCGCCAAACGCTGTCCTTTCTCTTCTTCGCCGCCGACCTGCAAAATCGCTTCGCTTAAATTTGCGATGATGTCTGAAGCGATCATCGAACGCATTCCCAGTTTGTCAGCCGCAAGATCGCCCGCCAAGCCATGCAGGTAAACTCCGGCGATGGTTGCGCCGAGCACGTCTTTTCGCCTAAGCCAATCTGTCGGCGATTGCGCCAGCAACCCGGCAATCAATCCGGTCAACACATCGCCTGAGCCCGCCGTAGCCATTCCCGCGTTCCCGGTCGGATTGACATAAACGGTTCCATCCGGCGCAGCAATCAAACTTCGGCTGCCTTTCAGAACAACAATCAAGTGATGTTTCGTCGCAAGCTCACGGGCAGCGCCGATGCGGTCGGCTTGTACGTCGGTGTTCGTTTTGCCAATCAGCCTGGCCATCTCCCCCGGATGCGGCGTGATGATAACCGGCAATTCATCAGAGCCTTTGAGTCCATCAGGCCATGGAGCCAATGCGTTCAATCCGTCGGCGTCAATCACCATTGGCGCAGTTCGCCGTTCCACCAATTCGCGGACAAAACTGCGTGTGCTTTCTTCGTTGGAAGAAAGCCCCGGCCCAATAGCGATCACAGTTTTCTTTTCTGCAAGCTGCAACGTCTGGCCAATGGCTTCGTGCGAAATCGCGCCGTCATACGTTTCTGCCAGCGCTTCGGTCATCACTTCCGGGCGAGTCTGCGTAACCAACAGGCTTTGCGCTGATTTTGCTGTGGCAACGGTGACCAAGCCAGCTCCAGCGCGCAACACACTTTCAGAAGCCAACGCCGCCGCGCCCGTCTTGCCGCGCGAACCGGCAATCAGCAAAACGTCGCCGACTGAATTTTTGTAAGCCGTAAAGTTACGCCGACAGCGCCAGAGCGCCATCAGGACTTGCCATTGCTCGACAAGCTCCGCGTCAGATTTGATTTCGCGCTCGAGCAAATAATCCGGCGTGCCGATTGACGCGATAATCAGTTCCCCATTGGCATAACAAGCAGGCGCACAAACATTGGCAAACTTTGGAGCGGTAAAAGAAACCGTGAGGTTGGCTCTCACATTCGTGCCGATATTTTGGGGATTGTCAGAGGCCAGACCGGAAGGAATATCAACCGACACGATCTTGCCCCCACTGCCATTCGAATTGATCGCGATAATCGCCTCTGCGTAAGCGCCATCGGCTGGCCGCGTAACCCCAGTTCCCAGCAGCGCATCAATAACGATTTCAGACTCGTCAGAAAGCTCAGCCGACTGAAAATCTTCGCCGAAAGTCCGAAAGAACATTCTGATTTGTGCCGACCCGCCGCTAAAATTCTCCGGCTCCGCAATTTTCTTGATCGCTTCAAAGTTGTCTCTGGCTTCACCCTTGATTTCTTCAAGGGTGCCAAAAAGATATACATTTACTCGTGCCGCGCCTCTCAGCCAAAGCTGGCGGGCGATGACAGCGCCGTCTCCGCCGTTGTTTCCCTTTCCGCAATAGACCGAAAAAGAAGTATGAAATCCCATCCCGTATTTTTGCAGGATTGCTTCGACCACACGGTTGCCCGCCGTTTCCATCAGCGTCGCGTACGGAATGCCGCAGCGTTCGACGGTCAGCCGGTCAAGCTCTCGCATTTGTTGGGCAGTCAGAATTTTCATGGATGAACGCATTATCGCTTTACGAAAAAAGAGCGCAAGAAGCCAAATCGGCGACTTACGCTCTTTGCGGAAAACCCGCTTCCTATCGGTCGCGGTACGGATCCTATAGGTTAATCAGCCTTCGGTTCAGGTTTGAAGCCGAGTTTTTTGGTTTCGTTCCAAAGCTCATTCCAACCCAGAGTCGTTTTGCGATAAGCCGATTCGCGTCCCAGGATGGCGGTGAAGGTGCTTTCGACGCCGTACTTGGTGTCATTGCGGTATTTGTCTTCGCCTTCACCTTTGCCCAGCACACTGGCGACGAAAGTCGCGGCTTCCTGATCGTAATGCTTGTCGTCGTTGCCTTCGTATTTGTAAATCGGCGCAGGGTTCGGGTCTTTGCGTGTGCGCAAGGCTTCAATGCGGACGCCACCAGTGCCGCCTTTTCCGGCAGTTGTGGTAAAGGTTCCTTTTGTGCCACGGATGGTTTCAGACACATCGCCTTCAACACCATCCACCTGCACACAAGTATTGGACGACAGCACGCCATTCTCGTATTCATAATTCACGGCAAAATGATCGTGAATGTCGCCAAGCCCATTGCGTTTGTCGAACACGGCGCTGATGCCTGCCGCGCGCACCGGATGAGCACCCATAAACCAGTTGATAACGTCAATGTTGTGGATGTTCTGTTCGACAATGTGGTCGCCGCACAGCCATTTGAAGAAGTACCAATGCTGGATTTCAAAATCCAATTGCGATTTCCAGTCAGCGCGTTTGCCGCGACGCTCTCCCCAGATTCTGGCTTGATCCCAGGCCGAATGCGCCATTACGGCCTGTCCCATTGCGCCTTCATCAAACAGCTTCTTGGCCGCGCGGTAGGCTTTGGAGTAATGACGCTGCAAGCCAACGACGACGGTCAAGTTTTGCATTTTGGCTTTGTCGCCAGCCTCCATCACGGTATGGCATCCAGGAACATCCACTGCTAAAGGCTTTTCGGCGTAAATGTGTTTTTTCGCGGCGACTGCGGCTTTGAAATGGTCAGGACGGAATCCCGGAGGCGTGGTCAACAATACGGCATCGCATTTGGAGCCGATGACTTCTTTGTAAGCATCAATGCCGACGTGAACGCGTTTGGCATCAACACTGAATTTGGTTGCAGCCTTGTCAGCTTGGGTTTTGAAATAATCGCCCACGGCAACGATTTTGGCTTCTTTCGTTTGTTCCAGAAGCTGCGCATCACGCGTTCCCTGTCCGCCGTTGCCAACCCAGCCGACTTCGACCATTGAGTTGGCGGCCGTGCCACGAACAGATTCTGCTTTGACGATGGTGAACGTTGAGGCGGCGGCAGTCAGAGCAGCGCCTTTGACGATCGTCCTGCGCGAAACTAAGTCTTGCTTTTCCATAAGTCTCCCTTTGCTTGGTGTGGACAAAGCCACAGGCTCTGTCCGATTTTTTACCCAATTTAGTTCAAGTTGATGATAGTGAATGCGATTGATCGCTGGAGAGCAACGCCGTTGCCAGCCGCAACGACAATGGGATTTTAGTCAAACAGCTCTAAATTGGCAAAACTTAGATTGCCAGCCTTTCTCAAGCCGCGCTGATCGCAGCATCAGATTTTAATGTTTACGGCAAATTGCTGGCGAAACTCAGGCGATTTGCCTGCAACTGCAAGAATCCAGAAATGATAAATTGACAAGGCTTAGGGGAGAAAAGATAATTAGCCGCCTTTGAAAGCAACTTGCACCTGGCCGCGCGAAAAATTCATTGCCCCCATCGCTGCAGGAAAAATTACCGAAAGATCGTTGTTCAAAAGATCGTTGTTCAAATGACTGTTATGCGCTCGCCTAAGGCTTGGGGCAAAGATGCAAAGCGACTCAAGTGGAATCGTCAGCCCCCAAAGCTGACAAAACTCATCACCCGACATTCACGCGGCAAAACGCTGCAAACCGGTACATTGCCCGTAGATTAGCGCCCGTTGTTTAGCGGAGGTAGCACAGTGTCCGAAGAGAATAACATTTCATCGAATCAACAAGATGCATCAGGATGGGAATCGCAGCTTCAGGCTCGCGCAAACGATTTCTTCAATCAACGTGTCGGCTCGCTCAAAGCCGAAATCGAACGACTGCAATCAACCATCAGCGAAATCAACACGAAGTTAACGGAGCAATCACAGCCTGTCGCCACCGAAACAGAATCTTCAGGGCTGCTGAGCTTTGTCAAAGAATGGTTCAATGATTCCACGACCAAAGCCGAGCAGCAGTTTGAATCCCGCCTGGCTTCTGCGCGCACGGAATGGGAATCCTCTGCGCAACAGGCCAGCGAAGAAGAGTTTCAAAAACGCCTGGAACAAGCTTGCGCCGAAGCTTCAGCAGTTGCCCGCCGCCAAGCCGAATCCCAGGCAGAGGATTTGCGCGAGCAGTTGGAAGCCAGCCGCAAGGCATTGACGCTGGCAGTCTCTTCCGCCCAGTCTGCCGCTTCGCAAGCATCCAGTTTTGAAAACCTCAGGTCGGCAGTCGAAGAAATTGACGCTCAACGCACACAATCCGACACCTTGGCCGCCTTGGTTCGCCGCGCAGCGCAATTCGCTCCGCGAATCGTGTTTTTCGTCGTGAAAGGAAACGATGCTGTTGGCTGGAAAGCCAGTGGTTTTGAAAACGGGTTGAACGATGAAACCGTCCGCCTGCTTTCGGTTTCAACGAACAACCAGACGTTGCTCCGGGAAGCGCTGACAACCTTCAACACAGCAGCGGCGCGTTCGTTATCTCCTGGAGACAATTCCGCAGTGCTGGGACTGTATGGCTCCCCAGCGCCGGAAACTGCATTGGCCGTTCCGTTGGTTGTTCGCGGCAAAGCTGCAGCGATTCTGTATGCCGATTCCGGCACACAATCGGAAAATTCCATCCTTGGAGCCGCGTTGGAAACATTGATGCGCGTGGCAAGCATGGGCATCGAACTTCTGCCATCGCGTCGCGGCATTGAACCTGTTCGCCAAACTGTTGCTCCCGCACAACTGAGCGCAACGGCATCACCTGTTTCTTCTGCTGCGGTCGCTCCTGCGCCCGAACCGGAAAAAGCGCCAGAGACTGCTCCGGAACCTGTGGCTACCCCTGTTCCCGAACCTGTTGCAGCGCCCCCGGTTGTTGCGGCAGAAGAGCCAGCGGCGAAAGCAAACGAAGCCTATGAAATGGCAGCGCCGAAACGGATTACAGAAGAGTTACCGCCTCCGGATTCGGCGGCTGAAGAATTTGTGGAGCCGTCAACGGCACTGCACTTCGCCCCAACGGAGCCTGATGTCGAACCGGACGAGCCTGAAGTCAGCACAGAACCGGCTGCCGCTTCTGTAGTGGAAGAACCAACGCCGGCGTTTGCTCAACAGGTTTATGAGCCGGTCATTCCGCCACCGCCGCCACCGCCGCCGGTTTTCTTTTCCACGCAAGCCCAAAATGAGTTCACGGCTCCGGTCGCATTTGAAGTTCCCAGCGCGGAACCTCCGGCAATTGCGCCCCCGGAATTCACTTCGCCTGTCGTTGAAGCTCCGCGCCCTGCCCAGCCGGTGCTTACGCCGTCGGTCCCAATTCCAACCAGCGAAACCGAACAGCGTGCACACAACGATGCACGCCGTTTCGCCCGGTTATTGGTCTCCGAAATCAAGCTGTACAACGCGGCCAAAGTGACGGAAGGCCGTCGCAGTTTCGATCTTTACCAACGCCTGAAAGACGAAATTGACCGCAGTCGCAAGGTTTACGACAAACGCGTTTCGCCAGCCGTTGCAACGAAGTTCGATTACTTTTATGACGAATTGGTGCAAACCCTGGCTGAAGGCGATGCAGCCAAGTTGGGCGCGAATTGCCCAGGACCGGTTGTGCTTGGATAAGATTGAAGAAAGAGTTGGGAGATGGATAGAAAGGAAATCACGAACCCTTTCTATCCTCCGTCTCTCCTGATTTCCCCTGCAACTTGTTTTCGTAGGTTCGCCTGCTTTAGAGTTACCCGCCCGCAAGTATTCTGCCGTAGTGTTCTGAATGCCATCGTCCCCTTTGGCTGAAGCATTTTCAAAGGAGCGTAGTTAAATGAATGCCTTCCCCAGTATTTTCTCTCTGCCGCACCGCAGTAAATTTTTGATGCAAACTTTGATTCTGGCATTTGCGCTGATCGCACCTGACAGAATTGTGGCTCAAGTCCGCAGTGCCGGAGTTCAGTTACGCTCGGCTGTGGCCGCGAATTCTGAAGCCGAGCTGCAGAAGGTGGAAAGTTCGGCGGCGGGAACAGAGTCAGCGGCAATGGCGCGTTTGTTGCGCGGTTACATGCGCTTGCAGGCAAAAGATTATCCCGCGGCAATTAGCTTGCTCAGCGACCCGAGTCTTGCGCAAATGACATTTCTGGGAGATTACGCCGCTTTTTTCCGCAGTCAGGCCATTGTGGGAAATGGTCGCAGCCAGGACGCTGAACGCGCGTTTCGCCATTTGGCGCAACTGTATCCAACCTCGCTGCTGGCGCGTGAAGCATCATTACAGGCTGCCACATTGGCGATGGCCAATGCCGATTATCAAACCGCAATTGATGCCGTTGAACTGCTGGCTGAAAAAAACGATGGCGCTGCGCTGAAACTTCGGGCAGATGGCCTGGAAAAGCTTGGCCGCAAGAACGAAGCAATCCTGACATTGCGCAAACTTTATTTTGACGCGCCGCAGTCTGCGGAAGCGGAGACGGTTGGCGACCGATTGGTGGCGCTTGGCGGTTCAACCGCGGCTGGCGACATTTCGATGCTCAGCCGCAGAGCCGATAAACTTTACGATGCGCGCTTGTACGCTTTGGCCGCTGTCGCCTATGAGCAAATCGCCCGTCAATTTCCGAACGCGTCAAACGATGAAACCTGGCTTCTTGCAGGCATCAGCTACTACAAAGCCGATTCGTTTAAGCAGGCTGCTGATGCGCTGGGCAAAGTTCGTGCTCGCACGCCCAAAATGGCAGCGGATGCGCTTTGTTATCTGGGCTTGGCGCAGCTTTCGCTGAAAACCGACACGGCGGCAATTCAAACCCTGGTTGCGCTTCGCAAGGCATCACCATCCAGCGAACGCGTCGCTGAATTGCTGTATGCAATTGGCCGATTTTACGAACGGCGTGATCGCGCAGACCAGGCTGCACCGTTTTACACACAATTGATTCGGCAGTTTCCGCAAGATGACAAATCCGATGACGCGCATTTCTGGCTGGCTTGGCGCGCACACGAATCGAAAGATTATGCCAACGCTGCCCGGTTGTTGACGGAACACTTGGCCAATTACGGCACAGTTACTGAAAACAGGGGCAAAGCCGCCTTTTGGGCGGCGATGGATTCGGAACGCGCGGGCGACAAAGCTCAGGCAATGGCAATTTATCAAGGGATGCTCAAACGTTACGGCGTAGGCTGGTTCGGCCTGAACGCCGAACGACGCATTGAACGCCTGAAGCGCGAAGGCGTTCGTCCGGGCAATCTCGAATCAGATATCGTTCTTCGCAAAGCTGTGGAAGGATTGCAAACCATCAAGCTTCCGCAGGAAACGATCAAGCCATCGGGATACGAACGAATTCGAAAAGCCGAGCAGTTGATGCAAATTGCGCTGCATCAACTGGCAATGACAGAACTGGAAGCCGCGCGCGAAAACGCGCCAGATTCCCCATTGGTCAATTTGCGGATTGCTCAAATTTTCCGCGTGCAAGGGGAAAACGTCGCGGCCATCAACACGCTCAAACGATCCTACCCGGATTACGGCCAAACGCTGCCTGAAGAAATGTCGCGTGAAGTTTGGGATGTTTTCTACCCGCTGAAATGGTGGACAAACATCAAGGAAGAAGCCAAACGGCATAACCTGGATCCGTATCAAATTGCAGGCCTGATTCGGCAAGAAACGGTGTTTAACGCCATGGCAAAAAGCCGGGCCAATGCGCTTGGCGTCATGCAGCTATTGCCGTCAACCGCCAAAGCTGTTGCGCGGTCGAATAATATCGGCAGCATCACGTCGAATGATTTATTCAATCCGAATCTGAACATTCAGCTTGGCGTGGCTTATGTGAAGCAATTACAAAACGAATTTGGACGCTTTGAATATGTTGCTGCCGCCTACAACGGAGGCGAAACACGGGTACGTCGCTGGGTTAGAGAATCACCGAATCAGGAAATTGAAGAATGGGTGGAAGCCATTCCCTTGAGCGAAACGCGCGCTTACGTGCAAGGGGTTTACCGCAACGCGCGAATCTACCAACGGCTTTATGATGAGCAAGGCCGATTTCGCGCAAACGTGCCAGAACGATAAATCGGAAATTTTCACAACCAAACGAAGTAAAAAGGGAGAGGCTGTAACAGCCTCTCCCTTTTTACTTCGTTTGATGTCCGGATTACGCGTCTACGCCGTGGCATTTCTTGAACTTCTTGCCTGAGCCGCACCAGCAAGGATCGTTACGTCCCGTTTTCGGCATGGTGTTGACGACCGTTCGCGGCTTGCCGTCTTCGTCACCCGCCATCGAAGCCGTTGCGTTGGCTTTTGTGAACGTCACCTGACCACGACGCGGGCGGCGCTGCAATCGCTCTTCCGGCGGTTGCTCAACCGTGACCTGCAAGTGGTAAAGGGCCCGAACCGTGTCAATATCAATCCGATCAAGCATTTGCTCAAACATGTCGAACGATTGTTTCTTGTACTCAACCAGCGGATCTTTCTGGGCATACCCAACCTGGTTGATCCACTCTTTCAAATGATCAATCGCCAGCAGGTGATCTTTCCACTGCACATCAACAATGTTCAGGCGAATAATGCGTTCGTAATACCGCATTGCTTCAGCGCCGACCTGAGATTCTTTTTCAGCGTACATCTCCTGAAGCTTCTGCCAAATCTGAGTCCTGATTTCGTCGCGTTCCAGGTTTTCCAGGTCAATTCCTGCTTCTTCGATATCCAGTCCAATTTGAAATTCAAGCTGAACTTTGAACGTTTTGAAATCCCATTCATCGGGCATTACGTCCAGACTCAGGTAATCGTCCATCAACATATCCAGAACGGCTTGTGCCATTGTCTGAATTTCTTCCCGCTGATCGTTTTGTTCCAGTAATTGACGGCGCAACGAATAAATCGTCGAGCGCTGTTTGTTCATTACGTCGTCATATTCCAGCAGGTGTTTGCGGATGGTGAAGTTGTGGGCTTCGACGTTTTTCTGAGCAGCTTCGATGCGCTTGCTGACCATTTTCGATTCAATGGCAACGCCTTCTTCCATGCCCAGCCGCTGCATAATGGCTTTGACACGGTCACCGGCAAAAATTCGCATCAAATCATCTTCCAGAGACAGGTAAAACCGTGACGATCCGGGATCGCCCTGACGTCCTGCGCGTCCGCGCAACTGATTGTCAATGCGGCGTGATTCGTGCCGCTCAGTACCCAGAATGTGCAATCCGCCCAGGTTTTTTACCTCTTCGTGTTCGGCTTCAATGCTGGGTTTCACTTTGCGAGCCGCTTCTTCCAATTGCTCTTCTGTAGCTTCATCCGGATTGATCTCTTGTTTTTTCAGAAGCTCTTTCGCCAAAAAGTCCGTGTTACCGCCAAGCAAAATATCAGTACCACGACCAGCCATGTTAGTGGCAATGGTGACGGCGCCTTTTCGTCCAGCCTGAGCGACAATTTCAGCTTCACGTCCGGCATTTTCCGGTTTGGCGTTCAGCACATTGTGTTTGATGCCCGCGCGCTTCAACTGATTCGAGATGATTTCCGAGTTTTCAACCGACACCGTGCCCACAAGAACTGGTTGGCCCTTTTCATGAAGTTGTTTGATTTCTTCACCAACGGCTTCCCATTTTTCCGCCAATGTCCGATAAATCATATCGGGATTATCCAGTCGAACCATTGGACGATGCGTCGGAACGGAAGCAACTTCGAGATCGTAAATTTTAGCGAACTCAGCAGCTTCGGTTTCAGCCGTACCCGTCATTCCTCCCAGCTTCTGGTACATGCGGAAATAATTTTGCAGGGTAACGGTGGCGAGCGTCTGGGTCTCGCGTTCGATCTTCACGCCTTCCTTCGCTTCAACGGCTTGATGCAACCCATCCGACCAGCGACGACCCGTCATGATGCGCCCGGTGAATTCATCAACGATAACGACTTCGCCGTCACGAACGATGTACTGTTTATCAAGCGTATAAAGTGTGTGGGCAACCAGCGCCTGATTCAGACAATGCAGCATTTCCATGTTCGACGGATCGAACAGATTGCCATACCCAAGCATCCGCTCAGATTTTTCAATGCCCGATTCGGTCAATGTCGCGCGGTGTTGTTTTTCGTCAACCTGGTAATCTTCTTCAGGAATCAATTTTGGAATGACTTCATTGGCTTCGTAGTACTTGCTGGTCGAATCGTCTGAAGCGCCAGAGATAATCAAGGGCGTTCGCGCTTCGTCAATCAGGATGGAGTCAACTTCGTCAACAATGGCGTAATAATGTCCACGCTGAACACAGGTCGAAATTTCGAACTTCATGTTGTCGCGCAGATAATCGAAGCCGAATTCGTTGTTTGTTCCGTAAGTGATGTCCGATTTATAAGCTTCCTGGCGCTCGAAATCGTCCATATCGTTTTGAATAATGCCA
>CAYLJQ010000052.1:0-17951 GCA_964383955.1 uncultured Heliomicrobium sp.
ACGATGCGTTCATCACCAAGGTCAATGCGGAAGGTTCGGCGATTGTGTTTTCCACTTACCTGGGCGGCAGCAATGAAGATTCCGGGCACGGCATTGCGGTTAATTCCGCTGGCGAAGCCTTCATTGCCGGAATCACCAATTCGCAGGATTTCAATACCCGCAACGCCTTGCAGCCCGTCATCACAGGCTTAACCGAAGACGCCTTTGTCACCAAGGTGAACGCCAACGGAACCGATCTGGTGTTTTCGACCTATCTGGGCGGCAGCAATATTGACCAGGGATTTGCGATTGCGCTGACCACAGGCGGAGACGCCGTAGTCGTTGGTTCAACAGCTTCGACAAATTTCCCGCTTCAAAGTCCGCTGCAAAACACAAACCGAGGCAATACGGATGTTTTCGTCACCAAAATCAAAGGCGACGGCACACAGTTGCTTTACTCCAGCTATCTTGGCGGCAGCGGTTTTGAAGAAGCATACGGCGTTGCCGTGGATTCGGGGGGCAGCGCGTATCTGGTGGGAACCACTGCTTCAACCGACTTCAACACGTTAAGCCCGTTTCAGGCCAACAATGCCGGCGGAGGCGCAGAGGCGTTTTTGACCAAAGTCAGCACGAATGGCGCGCTGGTTTATTCGACGTATCTGGGCGGAACGAACGTTGACGTGGCATATGGCGTGGCGGTGGATGCCAACCTGAACGCCTACGTGACCGGCCACACCTTTTCGACCAACTTCCCGACACAGAATCCTTTGCAATCCACAAATCGCGGCAATGCCGATGCGTTTGTGTCGCGGTTCAATCTGTCTGGCACAGGGCTGGTTTATTCAACGTATCTGGGCGGAGCCTTGGGCGATTTCGGACGCGGCGTGGTCATAGATTCCAGTTCGCAGCCGATTGTCACAGGCCGAACGGCTTCAACGGATTTCAATACCCGAAACCCGTTGCAGGCGACGAATCGGGGCGGCGTGGACGCGTTTGTTTCCAAACTGAATCTCAACGGCAATCAGCTGATCTACTCAACCTATTTGGGCGGAACTGCGGATGATTTGGCCTTCGGAATTGCGATTGACTCAACCGGCGCTGTTTATGTTACAGGCGACACGCTTTCGACGGATTTCAATGTGCGAGCGCCGCTGCAATCCGGCAATCGCGGCGGTTTGGATGCGTTTGTGACAAAGATCAACCCAGTCGGTTCCGATCTGGTTTATTCCACCTATCTGGGCGGCAGCGGCGAAGACCTGGCTTCCGCAATTGCGCTGGATGCGGCGGGGAACGCATACATTACGGGTTATACCAGCTCAAACGATTACGCCACCGTCGGCCCCATTCAAGCCACCAGCCGTGGCGGCCTGGAAGTGTTCGTGACGAAAATTTTCGCTGACGCTTCCAGCATTGCCTTTAACACGTATTTTGGCGGCAATGGGTCCGACACAGGCAACGGTATTGCGGTGGATACGGGCGGCAATTGTTACGTGACAGGAGCAACGACTTCGACCAATTTTCCAACGCGCAATCCGATTCAAGGGAACAACCGTGGCGGTCTGGATGCGTTTGTCGCGAAGTTCAACTCCCTGGGCACGAACATCGTTTACTCCACGTATTTGGGAGGACAATTCGGCGACTCCGGAAAAGGCATTGATGTGGACACTGCCGGGAACGCCTGGATCGCTGGCGGAACCTTCTCAGACAATTTCCCAATCCTGTCGGCGGTTCAGCCGACCAATCGCGGGCTGGGCGATGCGTTTGTTGCACGGCTGAATGCGTCTGGAACCGGGCTGACCTATTCCAGCTTTCTGGGAGGCAGCAACACAGACGAAGCCGCAGGAGTAGCGATTGACACCGCAGGCAACGCCTATGTTGTCGGCAATACTTCTTCAACCGATTTCAACACGAAAAATGCGCTGCAAGCCAACAATCGAGGGCAGCAGGATGTGTTCGTTTCCAAAGTTTCGCCGGAAGGATCGAATCTGGTCTTTTCAACGTATCTGGGCGGATTACGCGCCGATCTTGGCAATGCCATTGCCGTAGACTCATCAAACAACATTTACATTACAGGTTCGACCGGATCGAACAACTTTCCGACCCAATCGCCGTTGCAAGCAACTTATGGCGGAGGTGATGTGGATGCGTTTGTCACCAAAATCAACTCGGCGGGTTCGGCCTTGTCCTATTCCACCTATCTTGGCGGTTTGCTGAATGAAGTCGGCAACGCAATTGCCGTGGATGTGCTGGGCAATGCTTACGTCACCGGATTGACGGGTTCGACAAACTTCCCGCTGCGAAATCCGATTCAATCCGACAATCGTGGCGGCAACGAAGTGTTTATCAGCAAACTGAATCAGCAGGGTTCGGCATTTGTCTATTCGACCTATCTGGGCGGCAGTGGCAGCGACCAGGGTTCCGGGATTGCCGTGGATTCCTCTGGCACGGCGTATGTTACCGGCGCAACCGCGTCGCCGAATTTCAATATTCAATTTCCGCTGGTGGCGTACGGCGGAGGAACGGATGTATTCGTCGCCAAGCTGATTTCTGAAGCGTCCATTTCGCTGACGCCTTCTCCGCTGGAACTGTCCGTTGGTTCTTCGACCACGATGACTGTCACGTTAAGCGCGGCGCAAAATCAGGCGGTATCGGTTTCGTTGCTGTCGTCCAATACCAATCTCGTCAGCGTGCCAGCTTCGGTGACGATTCAGGCAAATGCGACCACAGCGACCTTTTCGGCGACCGGCGTTGCCATCGGCGGACCGGTGACGATTACGGCTGCGTTGCCGCAAGCGCAAGGTGGAGCCTCGGCAACGGCAACGATCAACGTCATTGCCTCCAATCGCTTCATCAATGCTGCGAATGTGCAGGCGGTGGCTGGCGGCGGAGTGATCGTGCCGTTCAATCTGGTTTCGCAAGGCGATGAAAACCGCCTGGCGTTCAGTATCGGCATTAACAACGCGGCGATACTCAGCCCACAGTTCACGCTAGGCGGAGACGCTGCTTCTGCGGGGGCAACGCTCAACGTAAACACCACACAGGCAGCACAGGGACGCTACGGCATCACGATCAACCTGCCGACAAATCAAAAATTTGCCACGGGCACGCGCCAGGTTTTGGTGATGTCTGCGGTGGTGATAGGAACAACTGGCTCAACGGTTGTTTTTGGAGACGACCCGGTTGCTCGCCGAGTCGCAGACGTTAACAACAACACGCTGAGCGCCAATTACACCAACGGATCGGTTTCGGTTTCCGCCGGTTATGAAGGCGACGTGGCCCCGCGGCCAAACGGCAGCAACGGAACCGTGACGATTGCCGACTGGGTGCAGACCGGACGGTTTGCCGCCGGATTCGATACTGCCTCTGCCGGCAGCGAATTCCAGCGCGCTGACACCGCGCCGCGTTCGACGCTGGGCAATGGTTCGATCACGATTTCCGATTGGGTGCAAACGGGTCGTTACGCTTCGGCGCTTGACCCGCTGATTCCCGCCGGTGGCCCAACTGGCCCTGCGGCCTTTGCGCCTGTCGAAGCGTTTTCCGAACCGGGCGAAGCCGCGCAGGCAAGAGCCGCTCGAATCGTGAACGTCACCACGCAACGCGGTCAACAGTTCACGACCTTCATCGAACTGGATGCGCAAGGCAATGAAAACGGCTTCGGTTTCAGCATTAGCTTCGATACGGCGAATTTGACGTATGCCAGTGCCAGCCTGGGAAGCGATGTTTCCGCAGCGACGCTCAATGTCAACACCTCTCAGGTTGCGTCAGGCCGTTTGGGATTTGCGATGATTTTGCCGACGGGGCAAACGCTTGCCGCTGGCAACGGGAAACGGCTGATTTCGTTGACGTTTAGCACGCCGGCAAACGGCACGACGAATTCAACGCCGATTACCTTTGGCGACCAGCCGATTGCACGCGAAGTGGTCAACGCAAATGCCGACGTTTTGTCTGTCGCCTGGAACGCGGGAACGGTCACCGTGGCTCGTTCCGTGGCCAGCGTTTCCGCCGCCAGTTTTGCCAGCGGCGACCTGTCCGCCGAACAAATTGTTGCAGCCTTTGGAACGAATCTGGCGACTGCGACACAAGTGGCAACGACAATTCCGCTGCCCACGGACATTGTGGGCACGACAGTCCGGGTTCGCGACAACAATGGCGTCAACCGGTTGGCTCCGCTGTTTTTCGTCGCACCGTCTCAGGTCAATTACCTGATTCCAGCAGGCACCGCCAACGGAGCGGCAACTGTGACAATTACCAGCGGCGATGGCTCCATTTCGGTTGGCACGATCAATGTCGTTCCAGTCGCTCCGGGGTTGTTTACAGCCAATTCCAGCGGAACCGGAATCGCTGCTGCTACAGTCTTCAGGCTGAAAGCTGACGGCTCGACAGCGTATGAACCCGTCGTCCGGTTCGATTCAGGGCTGGGCCGTCTGGTTCCAGTTCCGATTGATCTGGGGCCGGAAACCGACCAGGTGATCGTGTTGCTGAATGGCACTGCGTTCCGAAACAACGCCGGTTTGCCGCTGGCGGCGACGATTGGCGGCGTAAGCGCTGAAGTGTTGTACGCTGGACCGCAAGGCGAATTTGTCGGACTGGATCAAGCCAACGTTCGCATTCCGCGCAGCACGGCTGGGCGGGGCGAAGTTAACGTTGTGCTGACCGTCGGAACCAAGGTGGCAAATACCGTCACGATTTCGATCAAGTAATCCTTGGAGTGCTGCGCCGGAGCCGCAGCACTCCAAATTTTTTCATGACGCCGAGTCTGGCTAATGAGTCAGACTCGGCGTATATTTTTGTCGGCTGGTAATCCAGCCGTTCCGCCTGCATATTTCAGGATCATCAAACCATCAACTGCTACTTTTCGTCGGAGGTCACTTAACGTGAAGCGGAAGCTTACTCTTTTCGCCGTTGTCGCCACGTTCGCCGCATTTTGTCTGAATCAGTTTCTGGCTGACGTTTCTGCCGATGGCCTGAGACAACAAAAAGCTGCGACAGTGGATTTCAACCGTGATATTCGCCCGATTCTTTCGGACAATTGTTTTGCCTGTCACGGCCCCGATGAACAGCAGCGAAAAGGCAAACTCAGGCTCGACACCAAAGAAGGTGCGTTTACAAAAACCGGCGTCATTGTTGCGGGGAACTCCGCCGAATCGCGCTTGATCAAGCGCGTCATTTCGAAAGATCCGAATGCCGTAATGCCGCCCGCAGCTTCCGGCCATAAGCTGACGGACAAACAGATTGATCAACTCAAAAAATGGATTGATGAAGGCGCGCAATGGAACGAGCACTGGGCGTTTATTGCACCAAAGCGCCCTGAAGTCCCGGCGGTGACGAACAAAGCCTGGGTCAAAAATCCGATTGACGCGTTCATTCTGACGCGGCTGGAAAAAGAAGGCTTGAAGCCTTCGCAAGAAGCGGACCGTGCGACCTTGATTCGCCGCGTCTCGCTGGATTTGATTGGTTTGCCGCCAACGCCTGCCGAAATTGATGCGTTTCTGGCCGACAAATCGCCTGACGCTTACGAAAAAGTTGTGGATCGTTTACTGGCTTCGCCGCGATACGGCGAAAAACTGGCGCTGCATTGGCTTGACCTCGCTCGTTATGCTGACACGCACGGCTATCACATAGACAGCCATCGCGATATGTGGCCGTGGCGCGATTGGGTCATCAAATCGTTCAATGAAAACAAACGCTTCGATCAATTCACGATTGAACAACTTGCGGGCGATTTGCTGCCGAACGCGACGACGGAACAAAAAATCGCTTCCGGTTTCAATCGCAACCACATGATCAATTTCGAAGGCGGCGCGATTCCCGAAGAGTACCTGACCGAATATCTGGTTGACCGGGTTGAAACCACGACAACTACCTGGATGGGGCTGACAATGGGCTGCGCGCGCTGCCACAGCCACAAATTCGATCCGCTGTCGCAAAAAGAGTTTTATCAGTTTTACGCGTTCTTCAATAACGTGCCGGAAAAAGGTTTGGATGGAAATCGCGGCAACGCGGCTCCATTTATGGCTCTGCCGACAGACGATCAAAAAGCCAAGCAGGAATCCTTGGCCAAAGCCATTCGCGATCTGGAAGACACGCTTGCAGACAAAAACATCGCGCCCTTGCAGGAAGCCTGGGAAAAACCGTTGCTTGGCAAAACTGCCGTCGCGCCAGTCAAAAACCTGCTTGGGCATTATGAGCTTGATGGCAGCTTGTCCGATTCGTCAGGCCGGTATCAGCAGGGAAGAACCTTGAGCGGCGACCCAGCATTTGGGCCAGGAATGATCAGCCGGGCGGTTTCGCTGGATGGCCAAACGCAACTAAGTTTCGGCAATGTCGGAAACTTCGATTCCCGGCAACCGTTCAGCTTCGCCGTTTGGATGCGTCCCGGCTTAGGCAAAGTCGGCAATTATGCGTTTCAAAAAATTGCCGACGAACAAACTCGGCGCGGCTTCGAATTGCTGTTTGAAGACACACACTTGATTGACATTCAACGTTGGGGAGCGCCGCTGGTTATTCGTTTGACCGCCAACTGGCCGAATGACGCAATTCAGGTCCGCACCAAAGAATCCTTCAACAATGGCGAATGGAAGCACATGGCGATTAGCTACGACGGTTCAAGCAAAGCCGCCGGGATCAAAGTTTTCTTCAATGGCAAAGCTGTCGAAGCTGAAACGCAAAAAGATAGTTTGAGCGGTTCGATCAAAAACGACGCCGAGCTGATCATCGGTAACAAAGCAACTGGCCGGGCTTACGGCGGAGGCATTGACGATCTGCGGCTATACGATTGCGTGTTGACGCCCGAACAAGTTGATCAATTGGGAATGCGTCATCCCATTCAAACGACGCTTTCCGGCATTGGCGGCAAGCGCACCAAAGAAGAAAGCGACCGATTGCGCGAATACTTCCTGACTGAAATTGCGCCCGATCAGATCAAACGCCAATACGCCCAGCTAAAAGACCTGAAAAAACAAAAAGCAGATGTGGACAAATCCATCCTGAACGTGATGGTGATGATGGAGCTTGGCAAACCGCGCGACACATTTGTGCTGGCGCGGGGCGATTACCGCAACAAAGGCGAAAAGGTTACTGCCGGAGTACCCGCAGTGTTGCCGCCGTTGCCCAAAACGGAAAACGTCAATCGTTTGACGTTGGCCAAATGGTTGATGGATGCGAATCATCCGCTGACCAGCCGCGTCGCGGTCAATCGGTATTGGCAGATGCTGTTCGGATATGGCCTGGTCAAAACCGTCGAAGATTTTGGCGTGCAGGGGGAACGACCAATTCATCCGGAATTGCTGGATTGGCTTGCAACCGAATTCGCCAGCACCGGCTGGGATGTAAAAGCGATGCTTCGCCAAATCGTCACGTCATCAACCTATCGTCAGGCCTCAAAAGCGACTCCGCAATTGATCGAAAAAGACCCTGAAAACCGTTTGCTGGCGCGTGGCCCGCGCTATCGTTTGCAAGCTGAACTTGTCCGCGATAATGCCCTGGCGATCAGTGGATTGCTGGACGACCGCATTGGCGGCAAGAGCGTCAAGCCCTATCACCCGGCAGGATTGTGGGAAGAAATGGCTTTCGGCGACGGTTTCAGTGAGCAGGAATATGTTCTGAGCAAAGGCAAAGACCTGTATCGCCGTTCGATGTACACCTTCTGGAAGCGCACCGTGCCTCCGGCGCAAATGTCAGTTTTCGACGCGCCTGACCGCGAAAAGTGCGTCGCCCGTCGAGCCACGACAAACACACCGCTGCAAGCATTGGTGTTAATGAACGATCCGACGTATGTCGAAGCTTCGCGCAGACTGGCTGAACGCGCGCTACTGGAAGGCGGCAAGGACGTAAACTCCAAGATTAGTTTTGCCTTCCGCTCGGCGACGGCTCGCAAACCGACGATGCTGGAATCTCGTGTGCTGCGCGATTTGTTGACGCAGCAACTCGCCCGCTACCGCAGCGACAAAAAAGCCGCAAGCGAGTTTTTGAAGATCGGCACGTTGACCGCAGACTCCAAGTTGGATCAAGCGGAGTTGGCTGCCTGGACAATGGTGATGAGCGCGATTCTGAATCTGGATGAAACGATCACAAAGGAATAACAAAATGAGTTTGAAGCTGGAATTTGAAAAACACCTGACTCGCCGCCAATTATTCGGGCTGGGCGCAAAAGGCATCGGCATTGCGGCGCTGGCTTCGTTGATGAAGCAGGACGGATTGGCGTTGACGGCAAATGGCGAAGAGCGCGATCCGAAGACTGGCGGGTTAACCGGGTTGCCGCATTTTCCCGCAAAGGTAAAGCGCGTGATTTTCCTGCATCAATCGGGCGGGCCTTCGCAGCTTGAAACTTTTGATTACAAGCCAGCACTTGAAAAGCTGCACGGCACGGAATTGCCGGATTCGATTCGCAAAGGCCAGCGCATCACAGGCATGACCAGCGGCCAAAGCGCGTTCCCGTGCGTCAAGTCCATGTTCAAATTCGCGCAGCACGGCAAGTCCGGCACCTGGGTGAGCGAGCTTTTGCCTCACACGGCCAAAGTCGTTGATGAATTGACGGTCATCAAATCCATGTACACGGATGCCATCAATCACGATCCGGCAATCACCTTCATCCAAACCGGATTTCAGCAGCCTGGAAGACCGAGTTTCGGTTCGTGGGTCAGTTATGGACTCGGCAGCGAAAATCAAAACCTTCCGGCGTATATCGTGTTGCTTTCAACGGCGCACGCGCTGAACACAGACCAGCCGCTGTTTTCGCGCCTGTGGTCCAGCGGCTTTCTGCCGTCAAGCTATCAGGGCGTCAGGCTGCGCGGCGGGGCGACGCCAGTGCTTTATCTGGACGACCCGCCGGGCGTAAACAAAACGTCGCGCCGCCAGATGCTGGACGCAGTATCCAAGCTGAACAAAATGAAGCACGACGATTACGGCGACCCGGAAATTGAAACACGCATTTCGCAATACGAAATGGCCTATCGCATGCAGACTTCGGTGCCGGACCTGATGGATTTGTCGAAAGAATCGGACAGCACCTTTGAGCTGTACGGCCCCGAATCGCGCAAGCCCGGAACGTACACTGCGAATTGCTTGCTGGCTCGGCGTTTGGTCGAACGCGGCGTGCGCTTCGTTCAGCTTTATCATCGAGGCTGGGATCAGCATAACGATCTGCCGCGCGATCTGGCTTTGCAGTGCAGGGGAACCGATCAGCCGACAGCGGCGCTGGTGGCCGATTTGAAACAACGCGGTTTGCTGGACGACACGCTGATTGTTTGGGGCGGAGAATTTGGCCGCACGGTGTATTGCCAGGGCAAACTGACGGACGCAAATTACGGACGAGACCATCATCCGCGCAACTTCGCGATGTGGCTGGCTGGCGGCGGAATCAAAAAAGGCTTCAGTCTGGGCGAAACAGACGATTACAGCTACAACATCGTCAGCGACCCGGTTCCGGTGTACGACCTGCAAGCGACGATCCTGCATCTGCTGGGCATTGATCACAAACGTCTGACATACAGATTCCAAGGTCGCGATTTCAGGCTGACGGATGTTCACGGAGAGTTGGTCGCGAAGATATTGGCATGACGAACCGGCAGAGCATTTTTCTGCACCGGTTTGCAGCCGGAATCGCCGGTCACTAAAATCTGACTATCTCTCTGCAACGTAGATTTTGTTTACTGCTGAAAACTTCCTCGATTATGACGGACAAACTGCGCCGAATTTTGATTGCCGAAGATGACGACGAGCAGCGCACTGCTCTGAAACTGATCCTCAAGCTGAGCAAGTATGCTGTGACGGAAGCTCGTGATGGTCGGGAAGCAATAGACAGTATTTGCCAGGATCGGCCCGATCTGGTTTTGATGGACCTGTCGCTTCCGATTCTTGATGGCCTGGAAGTTACACGTGAGCTTCGTGGCCGCGCGGAGTTTCAGAATCTGCCGATCATTTTCGTTACCGGGTACGATCAGCAGGAAACCATTGACAGCATCAGAGCTTGCGGCGGAACGGATTTCATCAGCAAACCCATTGAATTCGACGACCTGAAGAAAATGATCGAAAATTGTCTCGCAGACAGATAGATTTCATTTGTTGTCTTCCCGGTTCTATCTTATTGGCTGGCCAGCCTTTATACAGCCTCACCATTTCATCACCAAAACATCACCTTTGAAGTGAGAGGTTTGATTCTTTTTTCCCGCTTCTGTCAGTGAGCGGCAATGAACGCAGTCATCGAGGACGATGGCATTGTGATTGTTGCTGCCGTTCAACTGAACGTTTCGACTGAGAAGGAGAGGGAAAACAAGATATGAAATCGAAATATCAGCAATTCAAACCTGTATTGGTAATGTTATTGGCGGCATTGGTCGCATTTTCAAATCTGGCAACGTTACAGGCGCAGAACGTGCGCCGCCGCGCACCGGAGCGCGTGATTGATGAAGAGCAGGGAAATCCGTCTGAACTGCATTACCTGCCGCGTTATAACCGGGCGGCGATGCCGCACGACCATCCGCTGGACGGTGGTGAAAACGTCGCCACCGAAGAACTGAACATTGACGGCAATGCCGAAAATGCGATGCCGCAATTCAGCGAGCGCGCCGGAGCGCCGAACTGGAACACCGCCGCCGGTCGCGCTGCTGTTGCCGATCAACTGGCGATTGATTTGACAGATGATCAGGGTGGCGAAGCCTCCGCCGGCTTGTCGCAAAGACACAGTGTCACAGGCAATCCGTTATCTGTGGTTTTCAATGGTCAAAACGTCTGCACCATACCTGATGTCACCATTCCCAGCTCAGGCTGTTGCAGCTACACAATCAACGATCAGGAAAACAACCAGGACGTTCGGTATCGCCAACCTTATCACGTGTTTACCATGGGAACCGACGCGAAGCGCGAACAAGATGCGCGGAACTTTGCCGATTCGGTGCGCGCCAGCATGCCAATGTTTCTGCCTTATAAAAACAGCCATGTGTATCCGGGCGGAGGTTGGTTGTATGACGGCGGCAATTTCCACGGCGCGGTTGATTATTCACGCGACAATGCTCAGGAAGGCGTGGATGCGGCGTTCGGCGTGTATTCCGTGGCTGATGGCACAGTCGTTACCAAGTTGTGGGACGATCTGATGGGCAATGTTGTCATCATTGAACACGTGGCTCCGAATGGCGACCGTTACCGCACAACGTATATGCACTTGCGAGATGGATTTACGAACGACGTGGCGAATGCCAAAGCTGTTCCTGCCGGAGACACCAGCAAAGACAGCAATGGAAATTACTCGCGCCAGTACAAGTATTACAAGTTTGCGCACAAAGCCACGCACGATCCGCTGTACTGGGGAACGGACAGCCAAAAGCTCAAAGTTGATGTTGGCGACACGGTTTTTGCCGGACAGCAAATCGGTTGGAGCGGCAACACTGGTTACGGCGGCGCTGGCTGGGGATTGGACAACAACGGCAATGTGACCAACAAAGCGACGGCAAATAACCATTTACACTTGATGACCACCGTTCCCGATCCGCGTCCAGCGTTTCCGAACGATTGGGTTCAGATTGATCCTTACGGCGTTTATGCCGAAACTGATTCGGGCGGCGGTTGTTACGACCTGCTGGATGACACACCGTATGTTCGCTTGTTTGCTCCGTTTTACTCGAACTTCCATAACGTGCCGGCGAGCGTAGTGTCGAAATACTTTGGTTACTATCCGGGAATGGGATACGCCTTGCAGACGCTTAGCACGCATCGCAATGGCGGTGAACTGCTGGCTTCCGGTTCATTCCAGCGGAATCTGCCGTCGCAATGGAAAGCCCGGTTTTATATGACAGGATCGGATTTCCAGTATTGGTTCGATGAATATCACGATCAGGGGTTGAGACCGCGCGAAATTTCCGTAACGCGGGATGGTTCGGGCAATCCGCGATTCAACGTCATCTGGAAAAAGCGCAACGGCGAAGGCTATTACACCTACTTTGGGCTGACCGATGCGGAGTGGTCGCAGAAATGGACGGAGCGCGTAACCAATGGTGGAATGGTTGTCGAAGAGCACGTGGTGTACGACACCAATGGCGGCGCGCGTCACGCGGGAATTTTCGTCAGTTCGCCGAAACCCGTGACGGCTGAATTGCACTATATGACTTCCACGACTTTCAATTCAGTGCAGGCGCCGCTGAAAGCGCAAGGGTACAAGCTGACGAACATGAACGTGGCGGAAATTGACGGCGGACGTTCTTACAGCGGCATCTGGCGCAAAGTTACTGGAACCTGGGCGATGGAATACAACCTGACGCCAGGGGAATACCAAAGCGCCTTTGAAGATTACAGGGCAGCAGGGTACCGGATTTACAGGCTTCAGGGGTATTCCGATTCGGATCGGTTTGCCGCCATCTGGACCAAGTAGCCGGTAGGCGCGCTGGCTGCTAACGCGAGCCGCGGTAGATTGCGCGAGGTAAATACCGGCAGTCCGGCAAGCCAGGCTTGATCAATCGCCGGACTGATGCTGAACAACGCGGCAAAGAGTTCATCGCTCTTTGCCGCGTTTTCGTTTTCGGCAGGGACGTAAAGCGCGTGGATTTTTTGATCAAGCAGCGCGCGCCGCACGGAAGCTTTTGGTTTCGACAGGTCCGAACCAACAGCCAGTATTGCAAAGTCCGCTTTGACGAATTGCAGCACGCTGGTTCCTTCGATCAGAACATTCGGCGCTGCCACTTTCGACAAGGCTTCGCTGATGCCTGCTTCGACCTGAGCATCCGTTGTTATCACCCAATGCACGTTTTTTGCTCCGGCATCCCAATACTTTGCCGTGTCTTTGCCGAACGTGTAAGTCGCTTCGCGTCCGGAGCGCACAGTTGGCTGTTCTCCCAACAGATGGCTGACGCAGCAGGCATGTGGGTCTTTGCCGCACGAACGATAATGCCCGCGAGAGAGTTTTATGGCCTCCCAGGCTTCATTGGCAGACAGCATTCGCAATAGGTCGCACAGCAAAGTCGTCTTTCCTGAATCTGAGGAAGTTCCCGCAACAATAATGATTCGCCGATTCGTTGCATTCATAACCAGCATCATTTGAAACGAGTGGTGTCTGCTATTGCAAGACGAAGGAACTCACGGCAGGTAAAAATGGCCGAATTAAGTGGTAGGGGGCAGAGGAAAGTTTGTAGTAACGCCATCCTGGCGGAATGGCGTTACTACAAACACGTTCGTTTTTAGTAGGTAACCTTCAGGGCAAACTGCCAACTGCGAGCGGCGGATTGCGTACCGGTAACCCGTCCGAAGTTGGTGTCGGTCGGATTGGTGTTCGGTGTGCTGAAGTTGACGTGGTTGAACAGATTGAACGCTTCAGCGCGGAAACTGGCGTTGACGCGCTCTGTGATGATGAACTTCTTGCTCAGCGAGAAATCCCATCGCGTTTGATCATCGCCACGCAGGCCGCTAAACCGCAGCGGGAAGGTGCGGATGTTGCTGGCCAGTTGCTGCGCCGCGTTGCGGTTGAAGCCCGCGTCAATGTTGAACCAGCGATCCACATCGCGCTGATCCCCTTCGAGCTTTAGGCTGTTGATGTCACCAGTGAAAATGACATTTCCGAAACCAATGGGTGGTCCGGACTGACGCTGCATGACATAGGCGATTTGCCAGCCGCCGACAATCGTATCGCCCCAGCGTGGCAAGTCGTTGGCGAACTTGCGCCCTTTACCGAAGGGCAGTTCGACAATGCCGCTGGCTGCGACGCGGTGCGTGCGGTCGCCACCGCTGATAGATTCATACGGCAGCGGATCGCCCGCGTTCAAGAACTCAATCGCGTCCATTTGTTTCGACCATGTGTAGGCTAATTGGAACGTGAAGCCTTGCGCGAAGCGTTTCTCGATCTTCGATTGCAGCGAGTGGTACCACGAATAACCAATCGGCTCTTCAACAGTGACCGCGCCGAAATGCGGGAAGGGCCGCAGCAACTGTTCGCGGGAGATGTTGGCGCCGAAGATTGAATTCAATCCGCGGAATGGATTGGGGAATTGCTGCGACAGAGAGTTGATCGTTGTCTGATCGCGTGTGGTCAACGTGCTCAGGTAACGATTCGGCGTCGCGTTGTAATTGCGCGAAACCGCCAGCCGCGTGCCACGATTAGCAACGTAAGCCGAGTCTACAACGAAACCAAAAGGCAATTCGTACTGAATGCCTAATGACCAGCGTTGCGCATAGGCTTGCTTCAAGTTCGGATCGAAGAACGAAACCGCCTGGCCGATGTTGGTCAACAACCCGGCGCTTGTTCCCGGCGGGGCGATCAACCCGTTCGGGAATGGGTTGGCAAAGGTGGCCACATAGGTCTGGCCGTTATCCAGTGACGCTTGAATTGGCGTGCTTTGCGAAAATCCGGTTTGGATCGGCGCGGTCGTATTAACGCCGAGTGTGTCGTAATAAAGACCGAAGCCACCGCGCACCACCAGTTTTTCCAGTGGGTTCCACGCCAAGCCGAACCGCGGCAGGAAATTGTTCTTTTCGCCTTTGAAGGGACTGCGCCCGTTGCCACCCTGATTGACGAACTGCAAACCGCCAAGCACGCGGAACTGTGCCGCGGGCAATTCGGGAATTGGGTTGAGCGCATAAGCCGCTTTGGCTGCGGCTTCCAGCGGATTCGATTGATCGAAAGCAAAGCCTGAGACCAGCCGGTCAAAGCGTTCGTTAATCGGCGTTTCCAGTTCGTAGCGCAAGCCGAAATTTAGTGTCAGCTTGGACGAAAGCTTGAAATCGTCTTGAATGAAAAAGCCGAAGAATTTGTCCTGCGCCGCGAAACTGGCGTTGCGCGACATTGAACCCGCCGGAATGCCCAGCAGGAAGGCCGCCAGATCCTGTCCGATTGGCGCTGCTGCCGCGTTATCGAGCGGACCGCGCAGAAAACTTGCCGAGGTGCCGAAGTTGAAATCAGGCGCGATGTCCGTTTGGAAGCGATTGCCAAACGAGCGGTAGAAGCGAATGTCGGCGCCAAAACGCAGGTTGTGTTTGCCAAGCAGCCAGGTGTTGGTGTTGGCAAAGCTGTGAATCAATCCGGTATTCGTGCCGTCGCCCGATTCCCAGGGTGACAGCGTGGCGAAACCGCCCAACTGCACACGCGGTACCGTCGCAATGGAACTGTCCACCAACTGGTTGACCAGATTTGATGAAAAGCCCAATGACGCCAGATCGGTGCCTTGGCTGAAGCGTTTTTCCGGGAAGTTCTGAAAGGTGATGCCGTAACGCACGTTGGTCACAAAATTTGGGCTAAATGAATAGACATCGTCCAGCGCCAGGCCAGCGTTGTTGCGGTTCAGTTGAATGCCATTAACGTCGGTGCTGAAAAATGTGTTGCCGGTCAGTCCTTTCCGCTCCGTCCAGGTATCGTAATGCACGCGCGCGAACATGCGGTGTTTTTCGCTGAAGGCGTGATCAAAACGCGCCATATAGACATCGTAGCTTTCCAGAATCTTGTACGCCTGGAAGTAATTGTTGCGTCCATCCGCAGTGCCTGTCTGGTTGGGCAATGGATAGAAGTTGAGAATTTTGAGCGCAACCGGATTCAGCAGGTTGGTCGGAATGACATTGTTCGGGAACGGATCGCGTTGGAAGCGGCCCGCTGTGGCCGGACGCGTGGTAAACGGATTGTAAATCTGATAGGTCGAATTGATCCTCAACAGGTCAGAAAAATCACCCTGCCGTTGTTTGGCAGTCGGCACGGTCGCGGTCAAGCTGCCTGAATCACTCCAGCGGTTGCTTTCCCAGGCGAAATACCAGAACGATTTGTCGCGTCCGTTGTAAACCTTCGGGATCCAGACCGGACCGCCCGCCGAAGCGCCGAAGCGGTGATCGCCGTAGGAAGTGCGCTTTGTATTGTTCTTGTTGTTGAAGAAATTGGCCGCATCCAGAAAGCTGTTGCGCTCCCACAGGTGGAATTCGCCATGCAACCCGTTCCCGCCGCTGGCGGTGTTGACGTTGGTCAGCGCGCCGATGGTGCGACCGACGGTGGCGTCATACGAAGAAGTCTGAATCTTGAACTCTTTGACCGAATAGACCGGCGGGCTGAAAGCCACGCGCGATTGGCCATTGCCGACGGGAAAGTTGTTCGGGATGCCGTCAATCGTGAAGTCGTTATTGAATTGCCCGTTGCCGTCGGAAGAAAACTGCGAAGGCGCATTGTTGAATCCTGCCTTGCGCAACCGCATATCGGTCGAATTGACAACGCCCGTGGCAATCAGCGTCAGTTCCATGGGGTTGCCGGAAAAGAGCGGCAGTTCCTGCACACGGCGCTCGTCAATCACCTGTCCCAGTGATGAGCCAGCGGTGTCCAGCAAAGGCGTCGCGGCGGCGATCTCCACCGCTTCGGTAACATCCCCCGCCGGCAGGCTGATGTTCAATTCGACCGTTTCGCTGACGCGAACTTCAACACCCGGCTGCACGGATCGTTTGAACCCGGTCTTTTCCGCCGTCACCCGATAGATGCCGGGCAACAGAAACGGGGCGCTGAAACGGCCTTCCTCGTTGCTGGTCGCTGTTGTTGTGACATTGGTCGCCGTATTGTTGATCTCGATTTTAACGCCGGGCAGCAGCGCGCCGGTCGTATCGGCGACACGTCCGATGATTGTCCCGCGCGATTCCTGGGCAAACGCCGCGACAGCCATCCAGCCGACAAAGAGCGTTGCGCAGGCAACGCGTAGAATATTTGAACCAAATTTCTCTCTACTTCTCATAATGTTCTCCGATCTGTGTCTCGTGTCAGAAGCCAAATTGCTTTCTGAGTTTGGAGTGAGTGGTCCCGCCAGCCATAAAGCCAGCAGACGGGAAATCTTTTAAGGGCTTAAGGGTTAGTTCGTGTGTTTGAGAAAGTTTTCCAGCCAAAGATTGAGCCGGTCCGTTTGCTCCGGAATGGTCGCATGTCCCATTTCCAAAGCCAGCAGTAATTCTTTTTTGCCAGGGATGACGTTGTAAGCAGCATACATCGAAGTCGGCGGGCAGGTTTCGTCGTTGAATCCCCAGGTGTAGATGCCCGGCACTTTCACGCGCCGCGCGAAGTTGACGACATCGTAATACTTCGACGTTTCGATCTTTTCTTTCGTGCGGTGCGAACCTGCACCAGTTACCCGAAACATGTGCGGCCAGCCGCCCGCGCGGTTGTTCAAGTAGCCAGTCATATCGCTCAGCGCAGGGTAAGACGCCGCCAAGCCTTTCACACGTGGATCAAGCGATGCTGTCACGATGCTCAGCGCGCCGCCCTGGCTGCCACCGGTGACGGCTAAATCCTGCCCGTTCCATTTTGGCAAGCTGGTCAAAAAGTCATTGGCGCGCACGCAACCCAAGTAAACGCGGCGGTAGTAATAGGTATTCCGGTTGTCCAGGTTGTTGAACATATACCCAGCCAGTCCGCTTCTGGCAAGGGAGTCGTAAACGGCTTGATCCAGAATGACAGGTAATCCGTGAATGCCGATCTGAAAGGTGATGATGCCTTTTTCGGCCAGCGCGATCATTCCGCGATATGGCCGAACGCCCGCGCCCGGAACGCTCAGCACCGCAGGATATTTTCCTTCGGCTTTCGGTTCGCACAAGATGCCGTACAACCGGCTGACGCCGCGCCCATCGCCGCCTATGTTTTGCAGGTTGATGTGATAAACATTTACGGCAGGCGTGCTGTATTCGGGTAGCAGCGTCAGCTTGGCGTCCAGCGGAATCTTGGCCAACTCGTTTTTGCCTTCCGCCCAAAACGCATCGAAATCCGCTGGATCTTCGGTCGTCGGCTTGATGGTTTCCGGGCTGAATCCCGCCGTTGCCAATCCACGATACGTTTTGCCGTCCACTTCCACCGTCACGATGCAGCGCAAAAAGCCGGCTTCCTTCATTGTTCCGGCTTCGACAATCAAACCGGTTGCTGGAACAACCTCGGTTTTCTCCAACCGCGCCTCCATCATTTCCGGACCGATTTTATAGCTGGCACGGACGCCAGGCACAGGATGGCCATTTTGCAGAACATTGATTTGAAATTTGGCAGGCTCACC
>CAYLJQ010000053.1:0-17946 GCA_964383955.1 uncultured Heliomicrobium sp.
TGTAGGGATCAATTACATCCAATCCGGCGGCATCTCGCGGCATGTAGCCTGTGGCAACGCCAAAGGTCTGTTTCAGAATTTCCGTGTGCCGGGTCAGATAAACGCCCGCGCCCATTGGAGCCGACAGCCATTTGTGCGCATCGAAAGTGATCGAATCGGCAAACTCAATTCCCGTCAGCGTCGCTTCCCGCAATAACGGAACAAAAGCCGCTCCGCCGCCCCAGGCTGCGTCCACGTGAAACCACATCTTTTCGCGCTTGGCGATTTCAGCCAGTTCAACTAAAGGATCAACCACGCCTGTGCTGGTGGCTCCGGCGGTTCCCACGATCATCAATGGATAAAACCCGACGGCTTTGTCAGCAGCAATCTGTTCAGACAGCTTTGCCAAATCCATTTTCAAATCATCGGCCAGTGGAATTTCTCGAACGGCGTCGGTTCCGATTCCAGACATCTTGGCGGCTTTTAGAAACGAATGATGACCTTGCGATGAAATGTAAAAGACCGGCTGCGTCGGCAACGCTCGCGCGCCGCCTGCGTTAAATTCTGGAAACGCGTTTGTCAGCGCGGTCAGCAATGCCGTGTGATTCGCTTCGGAACCTCCGGAGCAAAACGTGCCGTCCATTTTTGCCGGGTCGTAACCGAATCGCTGACCAAAAGCTCTTAACAAATGGTTTTCGACTTCGACTGGAAACGGGCTGTGACTCCACGCCGCCAGTTGCGGATTGAAAGCCGCGACCAGCGCATCGGCGACAATGCCCATAGTGGTTGCCGCCGGATTGAACAGTCCGAAATAGCGCGGATGGCCGTTGTGGACCAGATGCTCCCATAACTGGCCGGAAACAAAATCAACGGCTTCCAGCGCATTTACCGGCTTGGCGAAATCACAGGCAGCCAGCGTCGCGCGAATTGTTTCAACATCCAGCAGCGGCGCAGCGCGAGCGGTTTCAATCTCTGTCAGGTATTTTTCAATGGTTTGGGTTACGTGCGGCCACAATGCCGCGCGCGTTTGATCGTCCAACATCAACACGATAAAACTCCAATGCTCAGGGGGTCATTGCTGAACCTGAACAGGTGATGGTTGCAGTCCCAGTCTATTGTTTTCGGATTGGTCGCAACAAAGTTTTGCACGGCTTGCCGCAAACCGGGAAGCTGTTTGGCCCTCACACAAGGAGTTTTTGGGAAGTATTCGCGGAGCGGTCCCCTCGTCCAATCGTCGAGTTTGTAAGCCGCTACAATGAATTTGAGCATTGGGAACGGAATCAATCAGTTTCGCGCATAATTGCGAACATAATCCGGCAATTCAATTCCATCAGTAAGCAAGGAATCCTTGATCGGCTCTCCGGCCGTCAGCCGCAGTGGCAATTGACCTGCCCAAACCGGAATCGTCATATCTTCTTCATCGTCTTTCGGATCGCCTGTGCGAACTTTGGCGGAAACTTCTTCCAGCGGAACGGCCAGCACGGTCGTCGCCTTCAGTTCCTGGGCATTGGGTGAGCGGACTTCCGCCCATCGCCCAGGAACGATGTGCTCAGTGATGGCTGCCAACGCTGCCATCTTACTCGGTTCATCTTCGACCAGTTCTGCCTGGCCAAAGACGACCACTGAGCGGTAATTCACTGAGTGATGAAACGCCGAACGCGCCAGCACCAAACCGTCAATCAGCGTGACAGTGATGCAAACCGGAATTTTGCCGCTAAGCGAACGCATCATCCGGCTGGCCGCTGAACCATGAACATAAAGTGTGTCGCCGATGCGGCCAAAACTGGTTGGAATCACAAACGGTTGCCCGTCAACGGCAAAGCCAACGTGGCAAACTAGAGCTTCGTCCAGAATTTGGTAAACGGCTTCACGGTCGAATTCGCCGCGTTGCGGCAACCGCTTCAAGGTTGTTTTAGGAGTTGGGATAAATTGGCTCATGGATTTCAATCTTCGGCGCTTTGATCCTCTATCGGACAGTTTGTTTCTCTTTCTTCGATGATTGCGAAGCTCATAGATACTCTTAAAAGTGGACTTGTCCAATAGCCAATTTTATGATGAGATGCCAGTCCACTTATGGAGCTTGCAATCACACTCGACAATCGTTCGAATGAACCGTTGCACCGGCAGCTTTATGAAGAACTGCGGCGGGCAATTTTGACTTGCCGGTTGAAGCCGGGCGAACGCGTGCCTTCGACGCGCGCGCTGGCGCATTCCCTTGGGGTTTCCCGCGCAACAATTACGCTCAGTTATGAACAGTTGATCGCCGAGGGGTATTTGGAGGCTGTAATTGGTTCTGGGACAAGAGTTTGCGTCCAATTGCCGGATGACTCCTTGAGGACTGCACCGGTCAAGGCAAGGAGTTTCTCGACTAAAACTGAAAAGGTTTCGCCCACCATCAAGCTGTCCAGCTACGGCAAAAGCCTGGACAATTCTCAGTTATTGGAAGCCGTCGAGCCGGATTTGCCGATCAACTTCAAAACCGGTCGGCCTGCGCTGGAAGAATTTCCGATGACCGAATGGCGGCGTTTACTGTTGCGCCATTGCCGGTCGGACAAAGCCGGATTGCTGGATTATGCGTCGGATTTGAAAGGCGAGCCAAAATTACGCCAGGCAATCAGCAGTTATCTGGGGCGTTCGCGCGCCGTCAATTGTTCGACGGAACAGATCATCATTATCAATGGATCGCAACAGGCAATTGATCTGATCACCAAACTGTTGATTGATCGCAACGACACTGTTGCGGTGGAAGACCCAGGGTATTTGGGAGCGCGCAGGGCGTTTGTGGCGCAGGGCGCGCAATTGTTGCCCGTTCCGGTTGATGAAAACGGAATCATCGTCGAAAAGCTGGCCGCGAAATCGGCTGACAAGGCCAAATTGATTTACGTGACGCCTTCACATCAATTTCCGACGGGCGCAGTTTTGCCGCTGAATCGGCGGCTGGAGCTTTTGAAATGGGCTGAGCGCACCGGAGCGATGATTATCGAAGACGATTACGACAGCGAATTCCGCTATGGCGGTCACCCAATTCCAGCGCTGCAAGGGTTGTCGGACGGCCATAACGTGATTTATGTCGGAACGTTTTCAAAAGTGTTTTTTCCCGCTTTGCGCATCGGCTATCTGGTTGTGCCGGAGTCGTTAACGCGAGTTTTTACGCGCGCCAGATGGATTGCTGATCGCCAGACTCCGACGCTGGAACAGCTTGCGCTGGCTGATTTCATTGTCGAAGGCCACCTGGAACGCCACCTGCGGCGAATGCGCACACTTTACGACAAGCGCCGCCGCGCCTTGGTCCGTGCGCTTAAATTACATTTTGAAGATCAGGTTGAAATCGTTGGCGAAAATGCTGGGATGCACTTGATGATCCGGTTGCGAACCAAATTTAATGACGAAGAGGTCAGGCGTCGAGCAGCGCAAAGCGGAGTCGGCCTGGTCAGCGCGCAAATTTACTACTTGCACGAATCGAATTCCGGCGAATTTGTGCTGGGTTATGCGGGTTTGAGCGAGCGAAAGATTCAAGAGGGAATTCGGCGTTTGGCAAAAGCTTTGCGATAAATCCATAAAAAGCTTGCCTGAAAAAGTAAATTGAGTAGTATTTGTCGCGCTGTCGCTGTATTCGCGACAGCAATCCAAATCAACTAACAAAACGAATTCAATCAACCAAAGAAAAACCAGTCTCTTTTAGCTAAGCAACCGCTGGTAACAATTGCTTCTGACGATTCAGAAAGCCAAGAACGTAAGGTTCGTGAGCGTGAAAAACCAAACACCTCCCACATTGATTTCACCTGCATGATTATCATCCCAGCCATTGATTTACGTGGCGGGCGCTGCGTCCGACTTACTCAGGGACAGGCCTCCGCTGAAACCGTTTACTCCGAAAATCCGGTCGTGATCGCGAAACGATGGTATGACGAAGGCGCAGAAATGCTGCACATCGTCAATCTGGACGCCGCGCTTGGCCAGGACGACACCGCAAATATCAAAGCGCTTGAACGCATTCTGTATGAAGTGAACATCCCGGTTCAGTTCGGCGGCGGTGTGCGGACGAAAGAGGACGTGCATCGATTGGACGACATGGATGTGACGCGCATCGTCATCGGCACGACGGCCATTGAAAATCCCGTCTTGCTGGAACACATTGTCGAAGAGTTCGGTTCCACTATCGTTGTCGGCATTGATGCCCGCGACGGCATTGTCGCGCTGCGCGGCTGGGAAAAGATGTCGAACATGAAAGCCATTGATCTGGCCTTGAAAGTCGCCGAAAAAGGCGTTGAGCGCATTGTTTACACCGACATCGCCCGCGACGGCATGCTGACCGGCCTGAACATCGAAGCCACGCGCGAAATCGCCGAAGCCAGCGGATTGCACGTCACAGCCTCCGGCGGCGTCGCCTCCCTGGATGACATTTACGCCCTGAAGGAAATCCAGCAATACGGCGTTGACAGCGTCATTGTCGGCAAAGCGCTTTACGAGGGAGTTTTCACGCTGGTAGAAGCGCTTGATGCAGCCGAAAGCGATGATGACGACTAGACGAATCCACAGCCCCAATCGCATTTTCCCCACTTACAACTGAAGCAACGATTTTGGACGCGGCTTGAACTCTCAGCCGCGTTCGTGCTATTTGGTTCGGCCTTTGCAAATGCCGGTTACGCTTTCCGTGCGAATCCACGCGCGGTCAAACGGCAACAAAGTGCATCGGAATAATCGTTATGTCTAAATCACTTGTCATAGTCGAATCGCCCTCGAAGGCGAAAACGATCAATAAATATCTGGGGAAGGATTTCACGGTTCTGGCTTCGGTCGGCCACGTCAAAGATTTGCCGAAAAAAGGCTTGGGCGTTGATGTTGATAATGATTTCGAGCCCACGTATGAAGTCATGCCCGGCAAGGAAAAGGTGGTCAAGGAAATCACCGCCGCTGCCAAGGACGCCGAAACGGTTTTCATCGCAACCGACCCGGACCGCGAAGGCGAGGCCATTGGGTATCACCTGGCCGAAATCGTCAAAAGCGGACGCGGCCAATCCCAGAAACCGGTCTTCCGTGTGATGTTCAACGAAATCACCAAGAATGCGGTCAAGGAAGCCTTCAACCACGCAGGCCAAATCAACAACGACCTGGTGGACGCGCAACAGGCGCGACGCGTGCTGGATCGGCTGGTGGGGTACAAAGTCAGTCCGCTGTTGTGGGACAAAGTTCGCCGCGGGCTTTCCGCCGGTCGCGTGCAAACTGTCGCGGTTCGTCTGGTCGTTGAGCGCGAGCGCGAAATTCAGGCGTTCATCAAAACCGAATATTGGTCCATCATTGCCAATCTGGCCGCGCAATTGCCGCCAAATTTCGATGCCCGTCTTTATAAAGTTGACGCGCTGACGGTCAAAACGTCCGGTTTCGACGAAGGCGTCAAAAAGAACGAATTTCATATTAAAGATGAAGCGACTGCCAAAGGGATTCTGGATGAACTGAATGACGCGAAATACATCGTCAGCGACGTCACCACCAAAGAGAAAAAGCGGAATCCCGTTCCGCCGTTCATCACTTCAAAGCTGCAACAGGAAGCTTCGCGCAAGCTGCGATTTTCGGCCAAGCGCACCATGCAGATCGCGCAAAAGTTGTACGAAGGAAAAGACATCGGCAGCGAAGGCACAGTCGGTTTGATCACCTATATGCGAACCGATTCGACGCGCGTGGCTGACAGCGCGCTTGGCGAAGTTCGCGATTTCATCGGCGGGCATTTCGGCCAAAACTATCTGCCGGAAAAAGCGATTTTTTACCGCTCGAAAAAAGACGCGCAGGACGCGCACGAAGCCATTCGCCCGACTTCAGCCGACCGCACGCCGGACAAAGTTGCCGCGTATCTGGAAAAAGACGAATTGGCGTTGTACCGGTTGATTTGGCAGCGCTTTGTGGCTTCGCAAATGATGCCTGCAATCTTCGACCAAACGACGATTGATATTTCGGCGGGCGACAAATACCTGTTTCGCGCGACCGGTTCGGTCATCAAGTTCGACGGCTTTTTAGCTGTGTACGAAGAAGGCAAGGACGAAAAGGACGACGAGGACGACGAACGCGCAGCCAAGCTGCCGAAAGTCGAAAAGGGCGAGAACCTGACTTTGAATTCGCTGACACCCAACCAGCATTTCACCGATCCGCCTCCGCGTTACACCGAAGCGACGCTGGTCAAAGCGCTGGAAGAGAAGGGAATTGGCCGGCCTTCGACCTACGCTTCGATTATGTCCGTGATTCAGGATCGCGAGTACGTTCAGAAGCTGGAAAACAAATTTTCTCCGACTGACCTTGGCACTCTGGTCAATGACCTGTTGGTGGAAAGTTTCGCCGAACTATTCAACGTCGAGTACACGGCCAGAATGGAAGCGCAGCTTGATGAAGTCGAAGACGGCAAGCTGAAATGGACGCAGGCGCTGCACGGCTTTTACGACAAGTTCACTGTGGATTTGAAATCCGCGCAGGAACACATGCGCGACGTGAAGCGGCAGGAAATTATCACCGACGAAGTTTGCGACAAGTGCGGATCGAAAATGGCCATCAAGTTTGGGCGCTTCGGTCAGTTCCTGGCTTGCACGAATTATCCCGAATGCAAAAACACGCGCGAACTGGCCAAGCCTGCTGCGGTAAACGGCAGCGGCGAAGTCAGCGCGGAAGCCGCCGAAAATCCGTATGCCAACGAAACCTGCGAAAACTGCGGACGCCCGATGGCTTTGAAAAAAGGCCGTTTCGGCCAGTTTCTGGCTTGCACGGGTTATCCTGACTGTAAGACTACGCGCAAGATCAGCAAAACCGGTGCGGTCGCTGGCCCGCCAGTGATGCTGGACGAACGCTGCCCGGTTTGCGATTCGCAACTGGCCATTCGCCAGGGACCGTACGGCGAATTCACTGCCTGTTCGACGTATCCGACCTGCAAATTCATCAAACGCGAAACCACAGGCGTGGCTTGTGCGAACGAAGGCTGCAAAGGCGAAATCGTCGTCAAAAAATCCAAGCGCGGCAAAATCTTTTATGGCTGTTCGGAATATCCGAAATGCGATGCGGTGTTTTGGGACAAGCCGATTGCCGAGCCTTGTCCGCAGTGCAACAAACCGTTCACGCTGGAAAAATACAACGCCAAAAAAGACGAAACTGTCCGCTACTGTTCCGATGAAGCTTGCGGATTCAGGCTGGTCAACGGCGTTCCGGCGGAACCCGAAGCCAAGTCCACAACCAAAGCTGGCCCGAAAACCACAAAGGCCGCAAAGACAACTGCCGCAAAGGCGACGAAAGCCACAAAGAGCAAACGAGCGGCAAAGGCTGCCAGCGAATAGCAACGCCCGGCGCGACAAGTCAGTACAGGGAGCGGTAGCGATCTGGTTGCATCTGTCATCAGACAACCAGATCGCAATCGCTCCCTGTATTGCATGGAAAAGGACATGAACATCAGCTTACCCGCAGAGATCGAAGAATATCGCGATGAACATTGGTTGCGCGAAGGCACGTCGCGAATCGAAACGGTGGCCGAAGCGGAACGGTTTATCGAACGTGTGGGCTTTGCCAATTGCCTGACCGATTCGCGCAAACCGGGAGCTTCGTTGTATGTCGCCGTCTGCGGACGACGCGATGCCGTCATGCCGCACAACGTTCAGAAAGACCCTGAAGCATCGCACACGTGGCTGTTGAAAGACGATCTGGTGCGTCGCGGCAGGGTGTATTACGGCAAGCTGAACAAAGCGCGCACACTGTTTCTGGCACCGCGTTTGGTTCCGTTTTTCAATGCAGTTTGGGGCGTGCCGAAAAAAGAGGAAAAGAAACGCTTGAGCGCGAATGCCCAAGCCGTTTTGAAAGTGCTGCGCAAGGAATATGAAATGGCGACCAGCGATTTGCGGAAGGAAGCAGGCATCGCCGATCGCAAAGCGCTGACCGCCGCGCTGGATGAATTGCAAGCCGCGATGTTGGTCGTGCCCAGCGAAGTTTTGTACCAGCCAAAGTTCACCTACATCTGGGCATTGGCTGCCGGGCGCTTCCCGGAACAACTGGCCGAAAAAGTGGAGCGATCTGTTGCTGTGCAGGAAATCGCGCGCTGCTTTTTGCAAAGCGCTGGGATGACGTTGCCGGGCGAAATGGCGCGCGTAACGGGATTGGCGCGGCCTGAAGCAGGATTGGGCAATCGGGCGCTGGTGAAAGAAGGCTTTGCGGTCTCCCCTCGGCAAGGCGTGTACGTGCTGACGAAGTTTCAGGATCAATTCACTGGGAGCGCAGACGTCTCGTCGGTTTGATCGGACACAAGAACGAAATGCCAGCGCTCCCAATGAAGTGTTATGGTGCGAAGAAGCCGGAAATATCAATGATCATGTCCAGGGTAGAGGAAGAGTACCGCTTGAACGCCGCATCCGGCCCCATTCCCACAGTAAAATGCCGATTGAACACGCGGCCAGGTATAAAGTTTGATGTGGCGACGAGAGGTTGTGTCACATCGCTCGGCCAGAATGTGAGAAATCCATTGGTTAGCGGATTTATTACAGTAACGTTACCGACTAATCCGCGCGCTGTTGCAGGCACATTGGTGCAGGGGCTTTGCGTCTGTTGTGTTACCACGGCCCCGCCCAAAGATGGTTGACCAGGGGTGTAACAGCCAGTTGCCCCTGTGGCCCTCGTGTCCAATAATCGCAAGGGCGCTCCCAGCGTATTAAACAACAATCCCTGTCCGTTCACGTCATTGGCCTGTGTGCTGTAATACCCTGTGATGTCTATTACCAAATCTGTCGTTCCGTTATTAAGGATAAAAGCGAAACTGCTAAATTGGCCGCTCGCTGACAACCCAACGACAAAAGGCGCATTTCGGTTTGTCAAAGGAACGAAATTCGAGCTAGACACTGTTGGTAATGAGGGGCCAGCCGGATAAAGCGTCAAGTATCCGTTACCCGTTGGAAAGACAGTTGTGGCATTGCCTACCAAGGCTTGCGCCTCAGTCGGAATTGTTACGCCGTTGCAGGTCACCACGCCAAGCCAGGTTTGGGGAATATTAGATGTCAATGCGGCTCCAGGAGTTTGGCAAGCAGGCATTGCTGCTCGCGTGTCCAGCAAGCGAACTGGCTTCGGCAGCGGATGAAAATATAGTCCGCCAGCCCCCGGCGGCGCGTAATAGCCGGTAATGTCAATGATGACGTGAGTCTGCGCACTGGTGAACACGGTAAAGTTTTTGGCGGTGCTCAGGCTGATGGTCACCGCGTTGTTGAGTGCCTCGTTTTCCACAAAGTTGCTGCTGGAGACTAAAGGACGAGGTGCATCGCTGGGATAGAGCGTCACGAATCCTCTCGTCGCCAAATTTACGGTTGTCACATTGCCGGTAAGTGCGACGGCGCTGGAGGAAATTGCTCCGGTGCCGCAAGTCCCTTGCGTCATGACGGTCATCGTCTGGTTAGCCGGTAGCCCGCCTGGGAAGCTGTAACAGCCTGCACTGCGTGTATCAACCAGTCGGACGGGTTGTGCCAGCGGGTAATACATCAATCCGGTGCTGCCGATCATCAGCGTATAAGTGCGTTCGCCAACCGCTCCATTGCTGGCATCGGTGGCGCGAATCGTAAACGTGGAAGGGCCTGCCGTAGTCGGGGTTCCAAAAATCATATTGCCATTCAAAGCCAATCCTGCGGGCAAGCTTCCGGATACCAGGCTGTACGTATAAGACCCGCTGCCGCCCGTGGCTGACAGCGTCGCTGAATAGGGAACCTGCGCTAATCCATTCAGCAGGTCAGACAACGTAATGGCCAACACCGTGCCGCTGCGTGTCGCCGTCGTGGCGGCGTAACCGACTGGCAAACGGTTGAATTGCGTCAATCCCAAGCTCAGCGTCAACACGCCAAGCGCGAACAGCAATATTGATCTGCGAGATTTCATGGGGAGAACTCCTTTGGCAATTAGCTAGGTTGTAGGAACCGTTGTTGCTGGCAGGATTTGCCGCAACAACGTTGGTAACGCCGCCAGATCGCTTTTGGAAGCGAACGCACAGGCTCCGGCGGCAAAGGCGGCTGCGCGAATGACGTCTTCGTCGTGTTGCGAAACGATGACGACTGGAGTGGATGGCGTCATCGTGTGCAGTGCCCGTGTCGCGGCCAAGCCGTCCAGTTCCGGCATTTCCACGTCCATCAACACCACATCGGGCGATTGCGCTTGGCAAACGGCCACGGCCTGCGCACCGTTGGCGCATTCCCGAATTTCGTCGGCAAACCCTTTCAGAATGCGCCGGATCAAGCTGCGCACCGCTGCGTTGTCATCCACGATTAAGACCATCATTGATTTCCAGTGAATCACTGCAAAGTGAGCGTGCTCAAAACAAGCGCGAGTATCAGCAAAAAGCGTAGAGCAGGGTATTGAGGAGGTTGCGTATTGGGGCTACGTAATGTCGCGTATTTTCTACGTAGCTTTCTGCAACGCAGGCATTAAGGAAAAGAAAACAGCGATGCTTCGCCAGTCGTTGGCCTTGGGCTGGCGAAGCATCGCTGCTCACGCTTATGGCGCGAAGAAACCCGCGATGTCTATGATCAAATCCGTCGTGCTCAGCACGTAGCGTTTGAACGCGATATCCGGCCCCAGGCCCACCGTGAAGTGGCGGTTGAAGACTCTGCCGGTTTGGTAGTTCGACGTGGCGACCGTCGGTTGCGCGGCATTGCTCGGCCAGAAGGTGACGAAGCCGTTGCCCTCTGCGTTAAGCGCCGATACGTTGCCGACCAGAGCGCGTGCGGAAGAGGTCAAGTTCGTGCAGGAGATTTGCGTTTCCTGTGTGTATGGCGTCATGGCCATCATTTTTGCGCCGGGCGTGTAACAGCCCGTCGCTCCCACGGCGCGCGTGTCCAGCAAACGCAGCGGCGCTCCCAGCGAATTGAACAGCAAGCCCTGTCCATTCGTGTCGTTGGCCTGCGCGCTGTAATACCCCATCACGTCAATGACCAGATCCGTCGTTCGCGCGGTGTAGATATTGAATTCGCCGCTTGGCGACAGGCCGACGGTAAACGGCGCATTGCGATTGACGCCCGCCGCGAAGTTCGAGCTTGAGGCAAAGGGCTGGGTGGCGTTCGCCGGATACAGTGTCAGATAGCCGCTGCTCGCCGAATTAGTTGTCGTCGCATTGCCGACCAGCGCTTGCGCGTCCAAGGGAATCGTCACCCCGTCGCAGGTCAGCACGCCGGTTTGCGTGCGCGTGGACATTTCCTGCAACGCGACGCCCGGTGTTTGACAGGCGGTAATTCCGTTTCCGCTGCGGGTATCAAGCAGGCGAATCGGTTTCGGCAGGGGGTGGAAGTACAAGCCTCCGCTGGCAGGCGGCGCGTAATAACCGGTCACATCAATGACGACGTGCGAGGTTGAATTGACGAAGATGTTAAATGCACCGTTATTCACGGACAATCCAACGGTGAATGCGTTATTGAGAACTTCGCCAGCCAGAAAGTTGGAATTGGCGACGCCGGGTTGCGGCGCGTCGCTGGGATACAGCGTCAGAAAGCCGTTTGCAGCGGGTTGAACCACCGTCACATTGCCGGTCAAGGTAGTCGCGTTGGCGGGGATCGTCAGGCCGTCACAAGTTCCGCGCGCGATCTGGTTAAAAGGCGTTCCCTGAGTAATTTGGGCATTGGGTTGCGAACAGGCGTTGGGGCTTGCGCCGGGACGCGTGTCCAGCAGCCGAATCGGATGCGCCAGCGGGTAATACATCAAACCTGTGCTGCCGATGTTCAGTGTGTAAGTGCGTTCGCCGAAGCAACTACTGCCATCGGTGGCACGGATGGTGAAGTTCGAAGCACCCGCCGTCGTCGGTGTCCCAGACAACACGTTACCGTTCAAGGTCAATCCGGCAGGGAGCGTGCCCGATACCAGACTGAAATTATAGACGCCGGTTGCTCCTCCAGATGCGGTCAGCGTTTGCAAATACGGAACAAACGTCAGCCCGTTGACCAGCGCAGACAACGTAATGCCTGTGACGCCGACACCAAGCGTGGCCGTCGTCGTCGCTCCGTTACCATCAGTCGCCGCCAGCGTGAAGTTGACGGAACCGGATGTGCAAGTGGCGACGCTAATATCCGCGATCACCGTGCCTGAGGAATTGACGATATTCCAGACAGTGATTCCGTTGACGGTGGCGGAACTTCCGCCATTCACCGTAATGGTGACGCCATTGGCTCCGCTTTCCAGGTCGTTGACGGTGGCAATCTGCTGGGACGGAAAAATGACGCCGCCTGGCATGGTAATTCCCACCTGGGCCGAAATGGTCGGCGGGGTATTCGACAAGCAATTGTTCAAGCCGATTGTGACGCCAGCAGAAAGTTCGTTCGCGGTAATGAAATCAAGTTTGCTGTCGCTGTTGAAATCTCCGACCGCAATTGAGTAAGGCTGGCTGCCGACGCTCATTTCTGGTGTCGCAGGGGTTGTGAAACCACCCGCGCCATTGCCCATCCGAATTGAGACAGTGCTGGCATTGTAGTTAGCGGCAACGAAGTCGCGTTTGCCATCGCCGTTGAAATCCCCGATAGCGACGGAAAAAGGGTTACTGCCTACGCTCACTTCGGGCGTCGCGGGACTGGTGAAGCCGCCCGCGCCGTCGCCCAGCCGGATTGAAACGGTGTTGGAATTCTTGTTGGCAGCAACGAAGTCAAGTTTACCGTCGCCGTTAAAATCCCCGGCTGCGACGGAGTACGGGGAACTGCCCACGCTCACTTCGGGTGGTGCGGGACTGGTGAAACCGCCCGCGCCGTCGCCCAAGCGGATCGAGACGTTGTTGGTTCCCTGGTTGGCAGTCGCGAAGTCGAGTTTGCCGTCGCCGTTGAAATCGCCTGTCGCGACTGAAATTGGAAAGACAAAACCGCCCAAAACTACTTCAGCGGTCGCGGGACTGGTAAAGCCGCCTGCGCCGTCGCCCAAGCGGATCGAGACGTTGTTGGAAGCTTGGTTGGCGGTCACAAAGTCGAGTTTTCCGTCGTTGTTGAAATCGCCCATCGCCACGGATTGAGGCCCAAATCCCACGCTGACCTCAGTCGAGCCGGAGAAGTTGCCCGCGCCGTTGCCTAGCCGGATCGAGACTGTAGCGTCTACAGAGTTGGCCGTGGCAATGTCGAGCTTGCCGTCGCCATTAAAATCGCCCACCGCCACAGAGCGAGGATTTGTGCCCACGCTGACCTCGGTCGAGCCGGAGAAGTTGCCCGCGCTGTCGCCTAGCCGGATCGAGACTGTAGAGATGTTCAAACCATAGTTGGCCGTGGCGAAGTCTAGCTTGCCATCGCCATTGAAATCGCCCACTGCCACGGAGCGGGGCTGCAAGCCCACATTGACATTGGCGCCGGTGAAGCCGGCGGTTATACAGGCTGCCCCATTGTTGACTGTCAGCGTAAAGCTGGCCGTGGCCGTTCCGCCCGCGCCGAAGCCGTTAACCGTGACGGAGTAGCTTCCGGCTGGCCCCGCATTCGCCACGCGCACGACGCCGGTGGCCGGATCTACGGTCAGCGTTCCTTGAAAGCCTATCGCCGTTGCCGTCACGCTCGTCGCATTCGTTGGCGCGGCATCCGGCGTAATCGTCGTATTCGATCCCGCCTGCACCGAAGCATTGGGGTAATTGCCAAGCGTGAATGGTGCGCGGGCGGTTCTGTTGGCGCTGCTCCTCGACAAAAGGCCATTCCTTGCCCAGTTGACGCTATACCGCGCTGCCTGCATCGCCTGGTTCAGCGAATCGTACAATCTCTCTTGTTTGTGGGAATCAAACGCCTGCTGGCCTCGCAATGCAGGAGGCGGCCCGGGGGAATGCTGCGCCAAAGACATTGAATGGAATGCGCCAAGGGTGACTGCGGCAGTAACCGCCAGCATCAAACCGGCGATCACAATGAAACCACGGCGAATGGGAGAGAAACGTGTCTTCTGGGAATTCATATCGAATGGTCCTGCCTTTTGGGGTGAAATTACGAACGGCGGGAGTATCGAAGAAAGCCCTTGGCTGAGGTATCGAGAGGGTTGCGTATTTCGGCTACGTAATGTTGCGTATTTTCTGCGTAGATTTCTGCTGGGAATGCACGCGTTACAACAGGTGTTTGTGTTTGACGGCGAATTTCAGCAAGGCGTGATTGCCTTGAAGCTGGAGCTTGCGGCTGATGTTATTGCGATGCGTGTCCACGGTGCGCGCACTGATGGAAAGCGTGTCGGCAATTTCCTTGCTGGTTTGGTATTTGGCCAGCAATTGCACGACGCGCAATTCCGTCGGCGTCAGAGAATTCAATCCCAGGCGTTCGCGTTCGGATTCGTGGGCGCGTTCTTTGTTGATGGAAGTGGTCATCGGCAGGCTGGTGAATCGGCGACCTTCGGCGACGGCCTTGATGGCGGTGACAATTTCTCCGACGGCGCTGTCTTTCAAGACATAACCGCGAACGCCCAACTCCATGGCGGCCTGAAACAATTCTTCTTCGCTGTGAATGGTCAGGAAGATCATGCGTGTGGCCAGTTGTTGCGCCACAACTTCGCGCGCTACGCCGAAACCGTCCAGATGCGGCATGTCCACATCCAGAATGGCGATCTGAGGTTGATGTTGAACAATGGCTTGCAAGGCCTTCAACCCGTCTCCGGCTTCCGCTACGATTTTCAATTGCGGATCGGCTTCGATCATTTTGCATAATCCTTGGCGAACAATGGGGTGATCATCCGCAATGACAATGTGAATGGAGTTCATGAAGGAATGGCTCCTTGATACGGAATTTCGATGATGACGCGAGTGCCCTGGCCGGGTTGCGAGGCAATCGAGTAATTGCCGCCCAGCAATCGTGCGCGTTCGCTGGAACCGGTCAAACCAAAACCGCCGGTTTGTGTTGCTTGAGAAGATTGCTGCGACGTTTGCTCTGCCAACAAAAATCCGCGTCCGTTGTCTTCGATCAAAATGGCCAGATGATGATCGTGACGCCGAATTTGTACCCGCGCGCGTGTTGCGTGGGCGTGTTTGAGAATGTTGTTCAGGGCTTCCTGAACCAGGCGGTACACGTGAATTTCAGATTCCGAAGGGAACAGTTTGTCTATCGCATCAAGTTCTGTGGTGATTTGCAGTTGTCCTGAAGCCGCAGCTTTTTTGAGCATGGATTCCAGCGCCAGTTTCAGCCCCAGACGATCCAGCAAATACGGGCGAAGGTTATGGGAAATGTCCTTCATTTCCTGAATGGCTTGCGCGGCGGCGCTGGTGATGCTGGTGATTTGTTCTTCCAGGTCTTGTGGATCGTCCAGACTGTGCAAACTCAAAACCGATTGGTTTTTGATGACGATCAGGCTTTGCCCCAGACTGTCGTGCAATTCGGCGGCGATGCGTTTGCGCTCGGTTTCTTGTGAATCAATCAACCGGCGGGAAAATGCAGTTTGCCGCGCATGTTCCTGTTTCAATTGCGCAATGCGCCAGCGATAAAACGTCACCGCCAGGCCCATCAGCATCATCGCCATTAATCCCAGAAACCACCACGTGCGATAAAACGGCGGAATCACGCGCAACTGCAAACTTGCGCCTTGATTGTTCCAGACGCCGTCGCTGTTGGCGGCAATGACTTTGAACGTGTATGTGCCTGGCGACAATTGCGCGTAATAAGCCGTGCGGCGCGTCCCCACGTCAATCCAGTCGGCGTCCTGCCCTTCCAGTTTGTATTTGAACCGAACCTGCTCCGCCTTAAGGAAACTCAGGCCGGTGTAGGCGATTTCCAGGTAACGCTGCCCCGGCTTGACGGTTACGCCCTGGCGGAAGTCCAGCAGGTTGCGTTCCAGCGAGACAGACTCGATCAGCACTGGCGGTGGCAGCGGGTTAAAGGGCACGGCTTCGGGATCAACGACGACGACACCTTCCTGCGTTGGGAACCAAAGCTTGCCATCGCGCGCCTTAATGCCGCCCGGTTGTCGTCCGCCGTTGCATCCGATGCTGAGCATCCCGTCCTGCTTGCCGTAGGCAAAACCATCCAGCCCGGCGACGCGCCCCGCTGCGAAATCATTGAGCTGTTGTTTGCTGACGCGGTGGATGCCCTTGTTGCTGCTCATCCAGAAGTAGCTGCGCGCGTCTTCCAGGATTTGAAAGACGCCATTGTTGTACAGTCCGTTCTCGACCTTGAAGCTGGCGAAGCGCCCCTCCCGGAAGCGGCTCAAACCGTCGTCGTACGTCCCGATCCACAGCACGCCCTCAGTGTCTTCATAAATCGAGCGCACGCGGTTGCCCGCCAACCCATCGGCGGCAGTATAGGAAGTGAATCTGCCGTCCTGGAACTGCGCCAGCCCGCCGAACGTCCCGAACCAGAGCCTGCCCTGACGGTCTTCGTGAATGGCCTTTACGTCATCGTTTGGCAGCCCGTGTTTGATGGTGAAGTGTTCAACGGTATCGCCCTGCTCTGGCCGCCAGCGGAAGACTCTGCGGTCAGTGCCGAACCACATCGCGCCGCTACGATCCTGACAAATCGCCAGAACGGTCACATCGCCGACCAGCGCCGTCCGGTTGGTGATCTTGCCATTTTGAAATTGTAACAGTCCGCCGGCCAAGCCGACCCACATATGCCCGTCTTTGTCTTCGCAAAAGGCCTGAACGCCATCACGGCGCAAGCCGTCTTTTTTCGTGTAATTGGTAAAGCGCCCGTTCTGAAAAATGCTCAAGCCTGCTGCTGTGCCGATCCAGATGCGCCCGGCACGATCCTGGCTGATCGGATGAACGTTGTTGAAAACCAGCCCATCACGCACAGAGTAAGTCGTGATAAACCGCCGACTGACGCGGATGAGTCCGCGGTTGGTTGTTCCCAGCCAGAGCGTTCCTTCTCGGTCTTCACCAATGGAGCGGATGAAATTCGTGGCCAGCCCATCGGCGGTAGTGTAAACACTGAAGCGCCCTTGTCGAAAACAAAGAAGGCCCTTCCCGCGCGTGCCAATCCAGATTGTCCCTTCCCGATCTTCGTAGATTTCCTCCACGAGTTCCGTTCTCGTCACCGCTTCCCTTTCGGCGTAATAGATGCTTGCGCCGTCAGTCCCGACGCGAACCAGCCCCAGATCAGCCGCTCCGATCCACAAGTTTCCACTCCGATCTTCGAACAGTCGCAGGCTGACACATTGCGGCGAACTCAACGGGATGGGATAAGGCAGAGGAAAAGATTCCGTATCCTGCCGACCTGCGCGAATGCGATGAACGCCTGTGGCGTTCACCTGCCACCGCGTCCCGGAAGGACCAACATAGCGGCGCACATTCGCTGGCGTGCCGTCGGCCAATCGGCCCTCGCGCCAGGTGATTTGCCCCCCAGCGGTCGTGATCAGAACGCCTCCGCCGGAATCGCCATGAATGTAGAACACGTGGTTGTGCGGAAGCCCGTTTGCCGTGGTAAACGTTGTTACAAAGCGGCCCGCGCTATATCGCATGACGCCGCCATCTTCCGTGCCGACCCACAGTCCGCCGTCCGCGTCTTCAAACAACGCCGTGCATCGGTTGCTGGCAAACTCTTTCGTGTTACTCCGGTCAAAGACGGTGAAGCGCGCGCCGTCAAAGCGCGCCAACCCATCGAGCGTTGCCAGCCACAGGTATCCGTCGCGCGTTTGCTTAATGGCGGAGACGGTGTTTACCGGCAAGCCGTCGTCAGTCGTCCAGGAATCAAATCGGTACTGAGCAAAGACAACATGGGAATTCAGCTCGCAGCCGAGAACGAGCAGAACGCAGTACAGGCAAACATTTTTCAAAACATCCGGAATCAGCATCCAGCAAATCAGCCTTGAGGAAGTTATCTAACGGAATTGCGGAAATTACCGTGCGACGGGTTATAACTTGCTTCGGTAAAAATCGTCAATTTTTTACAGCTTGCAGGGAAGGGGAGGCTGAAACAAATCGCTGTTGAATCAAATGCGCGTTAAAAAAAAGCCCGCAGAAAATACAATTTCTGCGGGTTTTAGCGAGTTAGACAAACTTGGAAACGTTACGGCGCGAAGAAGCCGGAGATGTCTATGATCAAGTCTGTCGTGCTCAGGACG
>CAYLJQ010000054.1:0-17928 GCA_964383955.1 uncultured Heliomicrobium sp.
AATTCCCAACCCCCTCCTGTGCGAATCGAAGCGGTCAATCTCGACCGCGCCAATGTCCCGTTTCAAAATGAGGTGACGGTCCGCCCCGGACAGGCCAATCTGGAAATCAGCTACACTGGCTTGAGCTTCATTCACAGCGAACAAGTGCGCTTCAAATACAAATTGATCGGACAAGATCACGATTGGGTCGAGGCGGGAACGCGGCGCGTAGTTTATTACCCGTATTTGCCGCCAGGCCAATACACTTTCATGGTCATCGCGGCCAACAGTGACGGCGTGTGGAACGAACAAGGCCAAAGTTTAAAAATAACGGTGTTGCCGCCGTTTTACCGCACGTGGTGGTTTTTATCGCTTTCGCTTTTGGCAGTTGCTGGCGCGGTATTATCCAGCGTGCGGTACCGCTTGGCGCAACTTCATCGCAAGCACGAAGCGCAAATCGTATTCTCGCGCCAGTTGATTGAGTCGCAGGAAGCCGAACGCAAACGCATCGCCGCCGAATTGCACGACTCGTTGGGGCAGAGTCTGCTGATCATCAAAAACCGCGCTTATTTGGGCACGCTCCAACCGGAGGATGCCGACGGCGCGCAGGAACAATTGCACGAGATTTCCGAAGCCACGGCGGACGCCATTCATCAAGTGCGCGAAATCGCCTATTACTTGCGCCCTTCGCAGTTAGACCGCTTAGGACTGACCACTTCGCTGGAAGAAATGCTGGATCACGTCGGCGGCAGTTCCGGCATTTTGTTCGAGGTGGAGTTGGCGTCGTTGGATGAAATGTTCGCGCCCGACGAAGAAATCAATCTCTACCGCATCGTGCAGGAATGCCTGAACAACATCGTCAAACATTCGCGCGCGACCGCCGCCGAAGTCAGTGTTCGTTGCGAAGACGGTTTCGTGAACTTGACCATCCGCGATAACGGTCAAGGCTTCTCGCCGCAAGCCGCCACCCAAACCGCGCACAATCCTCGCTCTGGCGGCTTTGGTTTGACAGGCATCGCCGAGCGAGCGCGCATGCTGGGCGGCGAATACGACATTCACTCCGCGCCGGGCCAGGGCACGAAGGTGCAAGTTCAAATCCCAATTAAAGGAATTAACAATGCCGAACACTGAAATCACGGTCATCATTGCCGACGATCATCCGATTTTCCGTCAGGGATTGCGGCAGGTCATCGAACGCGAGCGCGATTTGAAAGTGCTGGCCGAAGCCGAAGACGGCGTGCTGGTCGTCGAGCGTGTCCGCGAATTTGCGCCGCGCGTGGTGGTGCTGGATGTTGATATGCCGCGCCAGGACGGCTTTGACGCGGCGCGCGAAATCGTGGCCGCGCGCTTGCCGGTGGAAATCGTTTTTCTGACCATGCATCGCAACGAATCGCTTTTTAACGCGGCATTGAATCTCGGCGCCAAAGGCTATGTCTTGAAAGACAGCGCACTTGCCGACATCATTCAAGCCATTCGCGCCGCCGCGCGCGGAGAGAATTTCATCTCTCCGGCGCTATCCACCTTCCTCATAAATCGCGGACGCCGCGCCGCCGCGCTCAGCGACCACACTCCCAACCTCAATGATTTGACGCCCGCCGAATGCCGCGTGCTGAAGCTGATCAGCGAATCCAAAACCAGCAAGGAAATTGCCGAAGCGTTGTTTGTCAGCATCCGCACCATCGAACATCACCGCACGAATATCAGCCAAAAACTCGGCTTGCGCGGTAGCCACGCGCTGGTCAAATTCGCGCTCGAACACAAATCCGAATTGCTCTGATTTCGCCCGTTCGTAGTTCCGCCTTCAGACGGCTGCGGTTGCGAAGCAACCCTTTGCTCGTTCCAAACTGCCGCCGCCTAAAGGCGGAACTACAAACAGAGATTTCCTGACGCATTAAAAATAGGTAGTTCTGCCTATGCAAAATGGGTGTTTCCCGTAATTCACAGCCGCGCCTTTCCGCCGGACAATCCCGCCTGTCGCACACACACCAAAGCAGGTCACGAATGATGCTGATGATCGTGGATGACAATTCGCTGATGCGCCGATTGTTGCGCTGCATCCTCTCGCCCGTTGCCGCTCGATTTTGCGAATGCGCGGACGGCGGCGAGGCAGTGGAAATGTATCGCGTCAAGCAGCCTGATTGGGTCTTGCTGGATGTTGAGATGGATGGATTGGCGCTGACTCGTCGCTTGCTGGCGGAATTTCCCGCTGCGCGTGTGGCGATCCTGGCGGTGTACGACGACGACCGATTACGCGCCGCCGCCCTCGACGCAGGCGCGCGCGGCTTTGCCTCGAAAGAAGATTTGGTCGGACTGCCGGCGCTGCTGGGCTGCGGGCAGAATCAATCCCAACAACAACCCCTGTTCTTTGAAAGGAGCCTCTCCTAATGAAACATCGCGGACAAACACAGATTTTAGTCGTTGCGCTCAGCTTGATGCTGAGCCTTGGCGTATTGAGCTTCACACGGTTGGGCGTGCAGGTCGCTGCTCAGGGGCGAGCAATCGCTGCCTGGATGGGGATGCGCGAAACAATCCAATCCAAATTAGCGAGCGCGCTCAACCCCGACGGCACGTTGAAGCCTGGAATTCAAGGCAGCTTCGACACGAACGGTTATGGTCTGAAGATGACCTCTAGCGGTGCGCCGAGCTTTGTGCCGACAACAATGCAATCCGGTTGTGGCGGCTGGAACACGCAATTCGCGCTTCCCAATGGCGTATCCGGAGGAGGCGACATCGTGCGTGTCATGCTGGTCAACGGGACGGATATTTATATTGGCGGCAGTTTCACCGCCGCAGGCAATGCCGCCGCCAATAATGTGGTGAAGTACAACACCAGCGCCAACACCTGGAGCGCGTTGGGTTCAGGAAATGGCAACGGCGTGAACAATATCGTTTTGGCGCTGGCGTTGGACGGAAGCGATCTTTACGTGGGTGGTCAGTTCACCACTGCGAATGTGGGCGGCACAAACATCCTCGCTAACCGTGTCGCAAAATTCAATACCTCGACGAACACGTGGAGCGGGTTGGGGGCGAGTGGCGGCAATGGTGTCAACAGCACGGTCAACGCGCTGGCGGTGAATGGAAGTGATCTTTTTGTAGGTGGCCTGTTCACCACCGCGAATCTGGGCGGCACAAACGCCGCAACTAACCGGATTGCCAAACTGAATACGTCCACTAATAACTGGAGCGCATTGGGGACGGGCGGCGGCAACGGCCTGGACAATGGAGTTTCAGCGTTGCTGGTCAACGGCGGCAAACTTTATTTGGGCGGCACGTTTACCACCGCCAACGTCGGCGGCACAACTGTTACTGCCAATCACATCATCAGGTTCGATCCTTCGACCAATGCCTGGGAAGTCATGGGAACCGGCGGGGGCAACGGCGTAAATAGCGATGTCAGCGCGATGGCGCTCACAGGTAACGATCTTTATATCGGTGGTTTGTTCAACACAGCCAACATTGGAGGCAGCACGGTTAGCGCATCGGGTCTGGCCAAATACAATGTCTTGACGGGCGCTTGGACTAGCCTTCCAGGACAACCCATTGCTCCTCCCGGCCAGATCTTCAGTATGACGATCAGCGGAAACGACCTTTACGTAGGAGGTTTATTCCAATCTCTATTTCTCGGACTCCAAACTTTAACGGTCAACAATGTGGCGAAATACAGCATCACCAGCAGCGCCTGGAGTGCGATGGGAACTAGCGGTGGCGCGGGGATTCCTTATGATTCTAGTTCAGTAGTTTATTCCCTGGCGGCTGTGGGCAGCGACACTTATATCGGCGGTGACTTTTCAATCGCTAACTCGGGCGGCACAACCGTCAATGCCAAAAACATTGCCAAATTCAATTCCACTACTGGCTGGAGCGGGTTGAACACGGGTGGGCTTGGAATCATCGGCACTGTCTATGCGCTGGCAGCGAGCGGAACCGATCTTTACGTCGGTGGAGATTTCACTCTGGCCGGCAATCTTGCGGTGAACTACATCGCCAAACTCAATACCCTGACCAACACCTGGAGCGCATTGGGCACAGGTGGTGGCAACGGCGTCAATTACATCGTTCGTGCGCTGGCTTTGAGTGGTAACGATCTTTATGTTGGCGGAGACTTCGGCGCCGCCAATATTGGCGGCGCTCAGGTCTCTGCGCTGCGTGTGGCAAAGTACAATACATTGACCGGCGCTTGGAGCGCCCTTGGCACAAGCGGCGGAAACGGGGTGGGCGACTCTAATTCTCCGTCGGACATTTTGAACGCCTTGGCAACGATGGGAAATGATCTTTACGTCGCCGGAAAATTTACAATCGTCAACTCTGGCGGTCCAACCGTCAGCGTGAATCATATTGCCAAATACAATGCCAGCAGCGGTTGGGGCCCAGTTGGCACCGGAGGCGGTAATGGGGTGGATGCCCTTGTAAATTACTCCTTACTCGCAAATGGAAATGATTTTTATCTCGGCGGGAGTTTTGGTACCGCGAATATTGGCGGCACGACGGTCAGCGTAAGAAACGTCGCCAAATTTAATTCGACGACAGGATGGAGCGGGCTGATCGAAGCGGGCGGTTCTGATGGACCGACATTGCAGGTTTATGCGTTAGCTGCGAACGGATCAGACATATATGTCGGCGGTAACTTTCCACAACTAAACCTCGTCCTTGGTGTGGTAAACAAGGTTGCTAAATTCAATACGGCCACCAACACATGGGGCACTTTGGGCACAGGCGGCGGCAAAGGGGTGAGCGGCGATGTCAATGCGCTGCTATCCGTTGGAACGGATGTTTACCTTGGCGGAGCATTCGCGACCGCAAACGTGGGCGGCACAACCGTCAGTGCGAACCGTCTGGTCAAATACGATACTTTGACCGGTAATTGGAGCGCACTGGGAACGGCCAGTAACAATGGAGCGAATTCCAATGTCAACGCTCTGGCCATCATTGACGGAAAAATATATGCCGGTGGGGTGTTTAACGTGGTTGGCGGCAATGTCGCCTCGTCGGGCATTGCCCAATTTTGTCCGTCTGCGTCACCGCCAACCATCGCGCCTGCTTCGCCGCTGGCTCGAACTCAAGGCAGTGCGGCGAGTAACTCAACCATCGCCACAGTCAGCGACAGCAATGCAGGCATGCTGACAGTTCAGGCCACGACCATTCCCACAGGCATTACCATCACCAATATCGTCAACACCAGTGGCACGGTGACGGCTGATGTTGCAGCTACTTGCGCGGCTACACCTGGAGCCAACACCGTCGTCTTAACCGTAACGAACGCTTCCACTGGATTGAGCAATACCGCCAACTTGACGGTCAACGTCACCGCCAACTCTGTTCCGACGCTGACCTATGCGTTGGCTTCGGTCAGCGTCGGAGGCGCTACGACCAATTCTCCCAGTACGGCCACCGATAACGGCTCGATCAGTTCGTATGCCGTTCAAAGTCAGGGAACTTATACCGGGACGATTTCGGTCAACGCTTCCGGCGTTGTTTCACTCAGTAACGCCGCTCCGGTCGGCTCGCACACGATTATCATTCGAGCCACCGATAATTGCGGAGCAACCACCGATGCGACGTTCTCACTGACCGTGACGAACACCAACCCGACCATCTCGCCGCAGACCGGCATGACTCGGAATCAGGGATCGGGCAGTTCCAATTCCCAGATCGCCACCGTCAACGACACTGAAAGTGGGGCCAATGGCGTGACGGTCAAGGTCAACAACGCAAGCTCCGCCACCGTCAACGGAGTCACTGTCTCGAACATCTCCAATTCCGGCGGCACGGTCACGGCGGACATCGTCGCCATCTGCGGAGCGTCCAACGCCAGCTTCACCCTAACGGCGACCGATGGAAACAACGCAACCGCGACGGCCACGCTCAATGTCAGCGTCACAGGCATCACGCTGTCTGCGTTGGTCAATGGGCTGACCTTCGTTCCGTATTCGCAAACGCTGACCGCGAGCGGCGGAACCGGCGCGTATACCTTCACACTGGTGTCGGGCACGTTGCCTCCCGGACTGACGATGAATGGCAATATGATCACCGGCACGCCAACCACGGCGGGCGCTTCCACCTTCACCATCCGAGCCGATGATGATGGCAACACCTGCTTTGGCGAACGCGCGTACACGATCAACATCGGCAGCACCGGCTTGATGTATTACCCGCTGGCCAGGCCTGTGCGCTTGCTCGACACGCGGCCCGGAGCCAGTCCCAACGCTTGTTTCCAGCCGAATGCGCCGATCACAGGCGGCACTTCGCGCTTGCAGCCTGCACGCGGCACCTGCGAAGGCATCGTCATTCCCGCTAACGCCACGACCATCACAGGCCACATCACGACGGTGCAATCGGGCGGAGGCTCGTTGACGCTGTATCCCAGCGACGCGCCGCAACCCAACGTCACCAACTCGAACTATCTGGTCAATGAGATTCTGAACAACGCCTTCACGGTCGGACTCGGAGTCAGCGATGGCGCGTTCAAGCTTTTCGTTAGTTCGAATACCGACGTTGTGATTGACGTGACCGGGTATTACGCGCCTCCGGGAGCCGGAGGCTTGTACTTCCATCCTCTGCCCAAACCGATTCGTTTGCTGGAAACGCGAACGGGCTTCACCGGATGCCAGACGCCCGGAGCGCCTTTGCAAACTGGCACGACACGCCTACAAACCGGAGTGCTGACCTGCGATGGCGTGACGATCCCAACCGGAGCAATGGCACTGGTCGGCAACGCAACGACGACCAACTCGACGGGAAGTGGCTACCTGACGCTGTGGCCAGCGGATGCGACGCAGCCCTTTGCATCGAGCTCCAACTTCGCGACAGGCGTCAATCGCAACGCGCCGTTCACCGTGGGTCTTTCACTCAACGGAGAGTTCAACATCTATACGGCGCGAACGACGGATTTGGTGATTGACGTGATGGGTTACTACAGCACGCAGGCCACAGACACGAATGGCCAAGGCTTGCTGTTCAATTCGCTCGGAGCGCCGCTGCGCTTGATGGACACCAGAGCGGGCCAGCCAGCTTGTTACCAGCCCGGCGCGCCGATGACCGGAGGCACGGTTTACACACAAGAGACACAAATCCCTTGCACAAACCTGACCTCTGCCGCGAGAGCCCTGGTCGGCAACGTCTCAGCGCTGAACGCGAGCGCAAACGGCTACCTGACCTTCTGGCCGAGCAACGCTGCGCAACCCACGGTCGCCACCTCGAACTACCAAACCAACAGAGTCTTCAACCGCCACTTCACGGTCGGATTAGGGAACGACGTCGCCTTCAAACGCTTCGCCGCCTCCACAACCGACGTCATCATCGACATCTCGGGTTTCTTCGCTCCGTAAAAGCGTGGATGGGAGAGCAGGCGTATCGTCTGCTCTCCCATTCACAAAATTCTTTCGAAGAATGGAAGGTTACAATCTTTGGCTGGGATTTAACGGAAGTTTTCGAGCAGCATAATGCTGCTGGCGAACAGGTCGTTTGCGGCAAACAGAATTTGGCGGCCATCGGGTGAAACGGCCAGGCCGGGCGTCAGCCAGGAAGGTTGTTTGTCTATGGCGGCGATGGTTTTGATTTGTCGCGTTGCAAAATCGAAGTGCTTGATCGGTAAAGGAACCGGTTCATTGGCGGGAACGAAATACAGTCCGCTGCGGTTAATCGTCCAGTATCGCCAATATCCCGCTTCAGCAAGTTCGGGCACGGCTTCTTCACGAGCGCCATCTGTGGCGACGCGCCACAACCCCGCGATGCCGCGCCCCTTCAAATAATACACATACTGTCCGTCAGGCGATTCAAAAGCTTCCATGCCGCCTTGCTGGGTAAGCTGAATCGCTGCGCCGCCCGCAACTGGACGTTTCCAGATTTGCAGTTTGCCGGAACGGTTCGAACAGAAATAGAGCCATTTTCCATCGTGCGACCAACTGGGAATCACATCGTGCGAAGCTTCCGTCGTTAATCGCTGCGGCGGGCCACCGTCAACATTGATGATGAACAGATCGCCGTGGTTTTCAGGCCGTGCATCAAACGCCAGTTGCCTGCCGTCGGGCGACCAATGCGGCGACCCCGTCGCCAGTCCGTTGAAATGCGTCAGTTGCACAGGATTGGAACCATCGCTTTGGCAAATCCAGATTTCGTCGTGCCCCGACCGTCCCGAAGAAAACGCTATGCGACGGCCATCGGGTGAATATTCGGGACTGTGATCGCTTTGGCGCGATGCAATGAATTTTTGAGGCGCAACGCGGCGGGCAGCCAAATCAATCCGCCAGATGTTTGTATCCACCAGGGATTCGACATACGCCAACATGCCGTTGGCGGACAAGGCGGGATGCGTCGCGCTACGCCCGGCGGCTTCTATGGGGACAGCCACACCGGTTTCAATGGGCACGCGCCAAAGTCCGTTGCTGCCTTCGCGATACATTGCCAACACAATTTCGCGCCCATCCGCCGTCCAGGTGAATCCGTGAATGGGCGCGTTCAGCTTCGTTAATTGGCGAGCCTGGCTGCCGTCAGGCTTAGCAAGAAAGATTTCGCTGTGTCCACGGTTCAGCGCGCGACGAAAGGCCAGCGTTTCCCCATCCGGCGCAAACCGTGGCGCATCATCCACCATCAACGCGGGAGGTTCTGTGAGGAACTTCTTCGCCCCGCTTTCCACTCCAACCTGCAACAAGGCTTGCCGTTCCTTGTCCGCAGCCGAAACGGCGCTGGACGTGACGACTGATTGGCCATCGGGCGTCCAGGTAACAAAGGCATCGCTGGTTTGCACGTCGCACAACTTGCGTTCGCTTCCTCCCAGCGAAGGCATCACAAACAGTTCGGCAAAATCCGTCTGCACACGCAAAAAGGCGATGTATTTGCCATCGGGCGACCAAGCAGGGCTGGTTTCATCGCCAGGCCGATTGGTCAAGCGGACGGGTTCACCGGTGCCGATCAGTTTGCCGTACAGTTCCAGGCTCTGCCCTTCATCGGGCCTCCACGAATAAACGATCTGCCGTCCATCTGGTGATAATGCAGGCATGTCTTCCCGCCCCGCCAAACCTGTAAACGGAACAATCCTGTATGCCTTGGGACTAAGCGTCGCGGGAGCGGGTCTATGCCACCACCAATAACCCGCGCCAGCCAACATCCCCAGCGCCAGCACAGCAACGCCAGCCCACGGTTTCCAAGGAGCGGATTCTGGCACTGGTGTCCGTTGTGGATTTTGAGAGAAAGGCAGGGTGGGCGTGCGAACCGAGCCGTTTTCTTCGCCCGCAACAGCAAGCTCCGCGAATGAATGTGGCTGGACGCTTCCAGGATTGTTTTCTATTGGATCAGGGAGCAGTTCCTTTACCTGTGCGGTAAAGCGATAACCGCGCCCGGGGATGGTGACGATGAATTGCGGGTTGTCTTTGTCATCGCCCAGCACGCGGCGCAACGTGTAAATGTAATGGGTCAGGTTCGATTCTTCGACGATTGTGTCCGGCCAAAGCCGCCGCATCAACGCTTCTTTTTCCAGCACCTGTCCGCGGTTTTCTACCAGCACCAGCAAGGTCTCAAACGCCTTTTTCTTGAGCGGAACAACCTCGCCGTCACGCAGTAACAGACGATTCCCCAGATCGAGGCGGAATGAGCCAAATTCGTAAAAGTGATTGTGGGGATTGGACATAGCCCGAATTCAGAAACAATTCAGAAGCAGTTCAGACCAGAAACCAGCGCGAATTCACCCTCAGCTCAGGACGAGGCAAGCGGAGACTGACTATGGTGTCGCTCGAAGCTGATGGCGCAGGGATAAGTGGTGAACTGTTTAAAAGGAACCTCCGAAAATTCGGGCGCAGTCTACCACGGCCCCCCGCGCTGGAACAGAACAGGGAGCGCCAACGCTCTCCCCAAGACCCACAAAACAGGATGAAGCGAATGAATCTCTCAATTTTTCGAATGCATTGGTGGCGCGCTCTAAGCGTGTGTGTGCTGATTAGCAGCGCGTGTTTTTTCTGGCAAGCGTCCTGGCCGTTTGGCAAGGTGCGCGCGGCAACTATCACGGTGACCAACCTGAATGACAGCGGCGCGGGTAGTTTGCGCCAAGCCATCAGCTCCGCGCAAAACGGCGACGTCATCAACTTTCAGGCTGGATTGAGCGGCACCATCAACCTGAACAGCCCAACGCTGTGTTTTGATTGCAGCGCGGTTCGCAACGTAACGGTCAATGGCCCCGGCGCAAACGTCATTACAGTCAAAGGCCTGACAGCCAGCGGCACATTCGACATTTTTTCGATCACTCGCCCCGGCAGCAACATCACCATCAGCGGTTTGACGATCACCCGCGACGGCCAACCAGCCAATTTTGGAGCCGCGATTGACAATAAAGGCACCGTGACCGTGAACAATTGCGTCATCAATGGCCATCAGCAGTCCAGTCTACAGGGAGCAGGGATCGCCAATACAGGCACAGCGACGATTCAGAATTGCAGCTTCACCAACAACACCGCAGCCGATGGCGGAGCCATTTTCAATCGAGGAACGTTGACCGTGACTGGCAGTTCTTTCACAGACAATTTCATTCTTCGAACCAATGGAAGCGGCGGCGCAATCGCAACCATTGGCGGCGTGGTAGCGGTTAGCCAAAGCACGTTTACCAACAATCGTGTAAACGTCAGCGGCGGTATGGGCGGAGCCATCGCCAATTTCAGCGGGAACCTAACAGTCAACGGATGCACGCTGATCAACAACCAGGCTCTTACGACAGGCGGTGGAGTTGCAGCGTTCTCAGGCACAACACAACTCATCAATTCCACTTTGAACAGCAACGTTGCCGCGAATGGCGGCGGATTGCACAGCGGCACAGGGGTCACCGACATAATCAATTGCACCTTCACCGCGAACCAGGCCAATCAGGGCGGTGGGTTGAATGGATCTGCCTCTGTGCGCAACAGCATCATTGCGGGCAATCTCGCCAATTTCGGTCCCGATGCGGGAAATTTCATGACTTCCCTGGGACATAACCTTGTCGGAATTGGCAACGATGGAAATGGATTCACGAATGGAATCAACGCCGACCGCGTCGGATTGGCGAATGCGCCGCTTGATCCCAAATTGGGGCCATTGCAAAACAACGGCGGGCCGACCAAGACACACGCGTTGCTCTGCGGCAGCCCGGCATTGAATACCGGCGACAACAGTGTGCTGGGCGCGCCGCTCAACCTCAGCACAGACCAGCGCGGATTGCCGCGCAAGTTCAATTCCAACGTGGACATCGGCGCGTTTGAAATTCAAAGCACAGAAGCAAACTGCAACTTTGCCAACGGCAATACGATCACGCTGCCAGCGGGCGGTGCGGCTTCGCCGTATCCATCCACCATCAATGTCAGCGGATTAAGCGGATTCGTCAGCAAGGTCACGGTTAAGCTCAATACCTTGCACCACGAAAATCAAAACGGCCTCGAAATTTTGCTGGTGGGACCGCAAGGACAAGGATTGGTGCTGATGTCCGACGCCAACGGCGATCCGGACAACCCGTTTATCTTTGACCGGACGATCAGCTTTGACGATGCCGCGCAGTTTCCCATCGCCGACGGACAAGCGCTGTTTGACGGCACATACCGGCCCGCGAATTACGGCGCTGGCGATGTGTTTCCGTCGCCTGCGCCTGCCACTTTCAGTTCGCCCGCGCCCGCAGGCACGGCCACGCTGGCATCTGTATTTAACAGCGCCAATCCAAATGGCGCGTGGCAATTGTTTATCTTCAACGATCAACCTTTCGGCACGGGATCTGTGCGGGGTTGGTCGTTGCAGATTCAAACGGATCATCCGGCATTGGACATACAACCCGCGACGGTGCCAGCCGGAGCGGTAAATGTGACTTACCCGACCACGCAATTCGCCTCGCCAAACGGCCACGGTGTTGTGAATTTTTTCAGCAGTGGAACCTTGCCCCCCGGCCTGGGCTTTCTGGCGAACCAGGGAGTGCTTTCCGGCACGCCAACCGCCGGAGGCAATTTCAATTTTACGGTCAGCGCCGTGGATGCGGATGGCTGTATGGGCGCTCGTTCGTACACCTTGGCGATTCCCTGTCCGCCGATCACCATTACCAATGCAAACGGCAATTCAACGACGTTGCCCATCGGCACCGCCAATCAATCGTACAACGCGTCGCTTGTCGCCACTGGCGGAGCCGCGCCATACACCTTTCAAATCTTGTCTGGTTTCTTGCCAACCGGCATGACATTCAGCAGCGATGGCGTCTTTAGCGGAACGCCAACCGATACCACAGAAAATACCTTGCAGATTAAAACCACCGATGCGTTTGGCTGCACGGGGCAACAGGCATTCGATCTGCTCATCACGTGCCAGACAATCCCTGTGAATCCGCCCGCCCAAAATTCTGCTGTAGTGAATGTGCCGTTGAGTGTGCAATTCACACAAACCAACGGCTTGGGCACGGTGAATTTCACAACTTCCAGCACATTGCCGACGGGGATAACGCTCAACACAAATGGATTACTGAGCGGCACGCCCACGCAGACCGGTGTGTTTCCGCTGACCGTTGTTGCGAAGGATAAAAATCAATGTCAGGGCACGGTGAATTACACATTGACGATCACGAATTGCCCGACCAGTTTCACAGTCAATAGCCTGGCGGACACGCCGGACGCTGTTCCTGGAGACGGTTTATGCCTGAATGCCAGCAATCAATGCACTTTGCGCGCGGCGATTATGGAAGCCAACAATGTGACCGCGTGCGCTCCGCTGGCCATTAATTTCAGCGTCACCGGAACCATTGATCTGGCATCAGCGCTGGACGGATTCAATCATCCGAATCTGATCGTCAATGGTCCTGGCGCAAATTTGCTGACCGTGCGGCGGCTCAACGACGCGCCTAATTTCGGAATCTTTGGCGTCAACTCCGGCAAGACAGTGACGATCAGCGGCCTGACTCTGACAGGCGGCGCGCCGAATGGCGATGGTGGAGCCATTTTTAATTCCGGCGTATTGACGTTGCGCGATTGCGTGTTGACCAACAATTCCGGTGGACACGGCGGCGCGGTGATTTCTACCGGCACGTTAACCGTCATCGGTTGCACTTTCCACAACAACCGAGCCTTTCAAACCGGCGGAGCGCTTGAAGGGGTCGGAACCGTGAATGTGGCGAACTCAACGTTTTCCGCCAATGGTGCCAACTTTGGCGGCGGAGGAATTGACGTTGCCTCTGGAAGTGCGGTGCTGACCAATTGCACATTTGTCGGCAACACCGCTGGCTTTGAAGGCAGTCAACTACGCAAGGAATCCGGCACGACGGTGTTCGTGCGCAACACGCTGGTGGATCACGTCACCAACGCCGCACCGATTTTGTTTGGAACCTTTACATCGCGGGGAAACAACCTGATTGGCAGCAGCGATGGATCAAACGGATTCGTCAACGGAGCCAACGGCGACCAGATTGGCACGCTGGCGGCTCCGCTGAATGCGTTGCTGGCTCCGCTGGCCATTTATGGAGGCGCGACACCAACGCACGCATTGTTGCCGGGCAGCCCGGCCCTTGATGCCGCGCAAAGTTGCGTGCTTACCAATACTTGTCCCACGAACAATCTGGGCTTCAACTTGTCCACCGATCAACGTGGCGCGGGATTCAATCGGCAATCCGGAAATTTTGTGGACATCGGCGCATTTGAATCGCGCGGATTCACGCTGGCGATCAGCGGCGGCAACAACCAATCCACAGGGCTCAACGCATTGTTTCCCAATCCCTTGAGCGTCACCGTCACCGCCAGCGGCAACGAACCCGTCAACAATGGAATCGTGACGTTCGCGCCTCCCGCCAGCGGAGCAAGCTGCGCGATTGCCGGAAATCCCGCAACCATCACCAATGGCGCAGCCGTGACAGGTTCCGTCACCTCAAACGCAATTCTCGGTGGCCCGTACAACGTGACGGCCAACACGGGCGGGGCAACGTCGCCGGTTCAGTTTTCACTGTCCAATGTGAACGCGCCGAACACTCCGCCGACGCTGACGCCCGAAACCAACGTTTCGCTGCAACAGGGAGCAACATTCTTTCAAATGCCAATCGCCACGGTTACGGATTTGGAAAGTGGCCCTGGCAACGTCAGCGTTACGGTGAACGGAGGAAGTTCCGCCACCGTCAACGGCGTGACGGTTTCGCAACTGGTCAACAACAGCGGAACAATCATCGCCAGGGTTGCCGCAGGCTGCTCAGTCACGACTGCCAATTTCACGTTGACTGCGACAGACCTGCAGAGCGCATCGGTGAGTGCAACACTGACCGTCACGGTCACAGCCATCAATGGATTCAGCATTGCGGTAAGCCCAGACACGCTGCTCAATGGATTGACGCAGGTTCCGTACACGGCAACGCTGTCGGCAACAGGCGGCAGCGGATCGTTCTCGTTCAGCGTGGCTTCGGGCGCACTGCCTAGCGGATTGGCAATTAGCGGAAATCAGATTGTCGGAACGCCCACAACGGCAGGCGCATTTGCCTTTACGATCCGCGCCACAGATACCAACGGAGGTTGTTTCGGCGAACGCTCGTATACGGTGCTGATCGGCAGCAGCGGATTGATGTATTACCCGCTGCCAAGACCTGTGCGCTTGCTGGACACTCGCACCGGAGCCAGTCCGAATGCTTGCAATCAACCTAATGCACAGATTGCAGGAAACACGTCGTTCACCCTGGTGGCGCGCGGCACCTGCGACGGCGTCACGATTCCCACCAATGCCGTCTCCCTGACCGGCAACGTCACAACCGTGCAACCCAGCACGAACGGATTCCTGACCTTGTTTCCCAGCGATGCATCACGCCCTGGCGTATCTAATTCCAACTTCCTGGCGAATGAAGTTCTCAACAACGCCTTCACGGTTGGCATCGCCGCAAGCGACGGAGCTTTCAAGGTGTTTGTCAGCACAACCACGCACGTCGTGATTGATATCAATGGCTTTTACGCGCCGCCTACCACCGGAGGCTTGTTCTTCCACCCGCTGCCCAAACCGATTCGCTTGCTGGAAACACGGCAAGGTTTATCCGGGTGCCAAACTCCCGGCGCGGCCTTACAAGCCAACACCACACGATTGCAAACCGGAGTGCTGACGTGTGATGGCGTGACAATTCCAACGGGCGCGCAAGCGCTGGTCGGCAATGCCACCACGACCAATTCGCAAAGCAATGGTTTTTTGACTCTGTTTCCGGCGGATGCTACGCGGCCCTTTACGGCCAGTTCAAATTTTGTCGCGGGCATCAACCGCAACGCGCCATTCACGGTGGGTCTGTCGCTGAACGGAGAATTCGACATCTTCACGGCCGCAACCACCGATCTGGTGATTGATGTGATGGGATACTTCAGCGCGCAAGCGAACGATGTAAATGGGCAAGGGCTGTTGTTCACTTCGCTGGGTTCGCCGCTACGCTTGTTGGACACGCGCGCTGGCCAGACAGCCTGCTTCACATCAAGCGCGCCAATGACAGGAGGAGCAGTCTTCCTGCAAGACACGCAAGTTCCCTGCTCCAACCTGACATCGACAGCGCGTGGATTGGTCGGGAACGTTTCGGCGCTGAATGCCACAGCCAATGGGTTTCTGACCTTCTGGCCCAGCAATGCGGCACAGCCGACTGTGGCCACGTCGAACTATCAAACCGGGAGAGTCTTCAACCGCCACTTCACCGTTGGCCTGGGACCGGATGCCGCGTTCAACCGTTTCGCATCCAGCACCACGGACGTCATCATTGACATCTCCGGCTTCTTTGCTCCGTAACGGGCCAGGTTTTGCATGTGGACAAAAGGCAAAGAGACTCACTCTTTGCCTTTTTTTTTGAATCATTGCGCCTTCGACGTATGTGAAACTACACAGAAAAAAACGCTGAAACCGTGTGAACCTCTCTATTCAATCTCTTTCCAATTGAACTTAGATTCCTCTTGGCCACATTTCCAACTCTGTGGCTTCTTTCGTGAACAAAGTTGAACGTGGAGACGGCGCGACACTCCTGGCGACCTTTCTAACCGGGCGGGTTGTGATCCCCTTTTCACATAGGGGCGCAGGAATGCGGGAAGCCCTTCGCCGCCCTAGAAATTGTATTTGTTGGCATACCATTAAGGAGACCTGTAATGAACCCTCACTCGCCCTTGATTCGCCTCGATCCAAGTCGCAGCCGTGCGATTTGGGTACTTTGCTTGACGCTCACTGCCGTATTGTTAACAGCGACTGGCGTCTATGGAATTTCAGCCAATAGCCTAATCCTAGGGGCCAATAGCGTTGGAGGTAATATTGAGCTTGCCAGTCCAGCGCTATCGCTTGCGTTCGGGCCACAAACGACGTTTGGTGTTGGCAACAATCCTCAGGCAATAGGTGTCGCAGATTTCAATCTGGACAGCAAACTTGATCTTGTAGTCGCCAACAATGCGGGAAACGCTGTCTCAGTGTTGTTAGGCAACGGAACGGGCGGTTTTGGCGCGGGCACATTCTTCACGGTCGGGCTCACTCCTACGGGGGTGGCCACTGGCGATTTCAATCTGGATGGCAAGCCTGATTTTGTGGTTTGCTATGCCAACACCGTCGGACCGAACGGGTTATCCGTCCGGCTGGGCGACGGCCTGGGCGGGTTTGGTCCTGCCATCACCATCACGTTCCCTACAACTCCAATTCCATCTCAGCCAAATGACGTGGCTGTGGGAGATGTCAACCTGGACGGTAAACCGGATCTGCTTGTCGCGACTTCAAGGTTTAACGCCGTTTCAGTGCTGCTCGGTGACGGACTCGGTGGATTTGGCGCGGTGACCGATTTTGCCGTCGGCGATTTTCCCAGGTCGCTGGCAATCGGTGATTTCAACCTGGACGGCAAACCTGATGTGGCGTGTGCCAACGCTAATTCAAACGACATCTCGGTGTTAATCGGAAACGGGCTGGGCAGCTTCAGTGCGGCAGTGAACTATCCGGCAGGCACTGGGGCGGAATCCATTGTGACGGCAGATTTCAATCTGGACGGCAAACCTGATCTTGGCGTTTCAAACCGCGCAGCCAATACCATTTCAGTATTTCTAGGCAATGGATTGGGCGGTTTCAGCGCAGCTACAAGCTTTGTAACGGGAACTGTGCCTGAACAGGTAGACGCAGGCGATTTCAATTTGGACGGCAAGCCCGATTTGGTAACAGCCAACGCCTCTTCCAACAATGTCTCCGTCTTGTTGGGCGACGGTGTGGGGAGTTTCGCGACGGCGGTTAATTTTTCCGTGGGGAATACCCCGCGTGCCGTGGCAGTGGCTGATTACAATCAGGACGGCGCCCCTGACCTGGCCGTCGCCAACAGTGATAACAACAACATCGGCATCCGGTTGAATACATCGAATCTCTCCCCTCCTTCCATTACTGCAGCAGGCCCGGTGTCCCGGCTTCAAGGCACCGTTCTGAGCGACCCGAGTAATAATTCAATCGTCGCGACTATCAGTGATACAAACGCTGGAACTTTGACCGTTACCCAGACCAGTTTCCCTACAGGGGTGAACCTGATGTTTTTCGCCAACACCAATGGCACGGTCACGGCAAATGTTGGGGCACTCTGCACGGCAACTGTTGGCACGAACATCGTCGAACTGACTGTCACCAACAGCACCACCGGTTTGTCGAGTACGGCCAACCTGACCGTCAACGTAATTTCCCACACCACGCCGACGGTGACTTACAACAACGCTTCGGTCGCGGTGGGCAACCCACTGACGATCAGTCCCGCGACCGGCCCGACCAATAACATCTCGTCCGGCTTCGTCGTGCAAAGTGTTACGCCTTCGCCTGCCCCAGCGACAATTACCGTCAACAGTTCTACCGGTGTCGTCACCGTGCCGAACAATGTTCCGCCGGGCACTTACACTGTCACTATTCGCTCAGTAGACAATTGCGCCTTGACGCACGACGCGACCTTCACGTTGAGCGTGACTAACAGCCTGCCAACGATTTCGGCGCAAGCGGGATTGACGCGGCAGCAGGGCGCGACTGCCA
>CAYLJQ010000055.1:0-17841 GCA_964383955.1 uncultured Heliomicrobium sp.
TGATGGCAACCGCAGAGAGAATGCCCAGCCTAAACGTCAAGCGAACACTGGTTTTCATTTCGATCACAACTGCCTCCATTTCGATTCAGTTCCACCGTATACACGTTCATTGCCACAGGCAGATTCGAACGAATACAGCGTAAAGGTCACCTTGGGTTCTAACGGAATATTGTGTGTGGCCTGATGGGCCAGCTTTTTGGCTCGCAACGTCATACCATCCGGACGATTTCACCAGAAAGATTTCTTTCGCAATTTATCCGCGCTTGCGCAGATTGGCTCCAATGAGATGGTTTGACTGAGCGACAAAACGTAACGAAGTTTTTCGCGGCGTTCCGCCTTGCGGCACAACCTTCGGCGCGTTTTCAGGAATCGGAGTTTGTTCGGGTTTGATCAGTTTTGCGTCCGGCAACATTTTGATGCGCCAGTTTCTGTATTGCACTTTCATCGGTGGCCCGACGTGAACTTGCACGCCCACCAAGCCTTCCAGACGGCGACCTTTTTCATCGTGGTCAACAACATCGGCGGTCATCACGCCGTCAATCCAATGCTGATGGTGATTGCCGACGACCAGCACGCGGTAATCGTGCCATTCATCGGCAGCGAAACTTTTGACCCCTTTAACCGAGCCAACAACCCAGGGCTGGCCCGAAGTGTCCACGACGACCTTTTCACCTGTGTGCGCCAGAATGCGGCGACCGCGCTCTTCGTACAGCATGCCGTTGTAATCGTTGCGGTTTTGCACAACATCGCATTGGTAACCGGTCAGCACATCTGGCCCGACTTCGGGCAACGGCGCGCTGCGGTATTGCAAGCCGGAATTGCCGTCTTTGGTGATCTTGACCTGCACGCGCATTTCAAAGTTTTTGACCGTTCCGCCGCGCCAGATGATGAAACTATTCCGTTTGAGCGTTCCATCCGCCACACCCGTCAACGCGCCATCTTCGACCGACCAGTGTTTGGGATCGCCTTCCCAACCGGTCAGGTCTTTGCCGTTGAAGATGTATTTGAATCCGCGCTCCAATTTTGGCTGAGATGTCTGCGCCACCGTAGACAGCGATAAACAGCACAGACAAACCACGATGATGCAGAACTTACCGGCTTGCATAATGGCGCTAAGCACTAACCTTGATCTGTTCAACACAAAGGGCCGAAGGAACAAAGGCTCAAAGGAGTTTATCGCAATCAATTTCCTTGTCCCCCTGAACCTTTGACCCTTTGTGTTGAGTTGGTTGTTCCTTCTCTACAGCGTCCAGCCCTTGCGATATTCGCGTTGCAGGTGCTGATTCGCCGCGTCATTGTTGGTAACACGCCCGGCGTTTCCGTCGTAGTAAATCCGTTTGCCCTGGCCGGTTTTCATTGCCACGACGCCCAGCAGCATCGTTTCGGTCAACCGCGAAGCGTATTCAAACGGGCATGTCGCTTTTTCTTTGCCTTTGATGGCATTGATCCAGTTCATGCGGTGTTTGGCTTGGGCAAACTGGCCTTCGCCGGATTTTTCAACGCGGAAGTACGTCTTCGGCACTTTGGCCGCGACTTCGTGCAGCGATTGCGGATACAGCTTCGGATTCGACGCATAGGTGGCGTGAACCAGAATTCCTTTCTCGCCGATGAAAATCACGCCGCCACCCGGATCCAGCGGCACATCATCCGGCAACGCATCCGGACGCGGAGCCATCAGGCCGCCATCCACCCAGGTCAATTTGACCTTCGGTTGCGCGCCACGCGCCGGGAAGTGGTACACGATCTGTGAAGCAATCGGATAACTGGCAATTTGGTTTTTATTGTCGGTGCCGAATGGTGAGAACGTCGCTTCGACACTGGTCGGATAGGTCAGCCCCAAGGCCCAGTACGGATGGTCAATCAGGTGCGCAGCCATATCGCCGATTGCGCCGGTTCCCCAATCCGTCCAGCCGCGCCAGTTAAAGGGATGATAAATGCCGTGGTACGGAACTTCCGGCGCAGGCCCAAGGAACAAATCCCAATCCAAGCCGGTCGGAACACCTTCTTCACCCATCGCGCCAGCCAGCGTGCGATTTACTTTGCGCGCCGACCAGTCATTGCCAAAACTGCCGCCCATTCCCGGAGCGCCAGCGGCTGGCGGAGCCTGTTTCACTGGACGCGGTACGCCTTGCGGCCAGTAATTGACCGGGCGATTCGTCCAAACACAAACCTCGGAAACTTTACCAATGACGCCAGCCTGCACCCATTCGTTGACCAGCGCCGCGCCTTCGCTGGAATGGCCCATATTGCCCATTTGGGTGGCGAGTTTCGGATTCTTTGCAGCGAGTTCGCGCAGCATACGCGCTTCTGCAATGGACCACGTCAGGGGTTTTTCGATGTACGCGTGTTTGCCCAATTCCATCGCCGTTTTGCCGATGATGGCGTGCGTGTGATCCGGCGTAGCGACGACAATGGCGTCAATGTCTTTTTGCGTTTCCAGCATTTTGCGGAAATCAGCGTGACGCTTGGCGTTCTTGTAGGCTTCCTGCAATTTGACGGCTTGCGCCCGGCGCTCTTCCGCCATTTGCTGCATTCGCGCTTGCTGCTCTGCCGTGGGCTGAGCGCCGCCCTGCGCTCCTCTATTACCGCCGCCGCCACCTTCGCGCGGACGGGTCAGATTGGCGACTTCGCGATCAACGTACCCAAAATCCACATCGCACAACGCGACCAGGTTTTGCCCGCCCGCAACCAATTCGCCGGAATCGGTTTTGCCCTGACCGCCGCACCCGATCAATGCAAAGTTGACTGTGTCGCTGGGCGCTTTGAATCCCACGCCGCCCAATACGTGACGCGGAACGATCATCGGACTGGCCGCAGCCAGCGTCGCGCCCGCAACAAATTTCCGTCTGGTGATTTTCTCTTTCGACATATTTGCTCCTAAATGTGACTTGATCTGGCGTTATGCCAGGGCATCTTTGATAAATTGGAAACACTTACGCACTTCAGCCACCGCGTCAGCGCCGCGATACTCGTATTCGATGTTGGCCGGAATGTCGTACTTTTTGGTTTTTAGCAACTGCAACACGGCTTTGATCGGCGTGTCGCCTTCGCCCCAGGGAGTATTCGGCCCATTGTCCTTCTTGCGATCCTTCAGGTGCAAGTTGGTGATGCGCGCGTGGTGTTTTTGAATGTAATCAATCGGGTCAAAACCCGCAGCGAAGAAATGCCCGACATCCAGATTGACCGCGAAGTATTTTGACATCGCCAGCGCCGCTTCAAAGCTTTCCGGCTTGGCGAATTCGTTCGGGTCGGTCAGGTTGGAATGCCCGTGCATGGCGACCATGATTTTGTGTTTGTCGGCAAACGGCGCGACGCGCTTGGCCGCTTTCAGCGTAGACGAAGCCGTGATGATTTTGACGCCCAGCGCTTTGGCCATTTCAAAACCGCGATCAATTTCTTCGTCGGTAAAATTGTCATTGAAGCTCAGGTTGTACGCCTGCAATTTGATTCCTGCGCCGTCGAACTTTTTGCGAACGTCTTTGAAATGATCCATCGAAACCGACAACCGCCACTTGCGCACTTCCTCAGCGCGCTTGCGCGCTGCTTCGCGCATCGCTTCACGCTGTTCAGGCGTTGGAGCTTGTCCTTGTCCCGGTGGAGGCCCGCCCGGTGCGGTGCCTTGTGGCGGACGTTGCCCGCCGCCCATGCCCTGAGGCGGCCCCATGCGCGGTTCGACGTGACCGGAAAACAGTTCGCATTCGCCGATGCCGATGTCTTTCATCGCCGCGATGGCGGCATCCAGTTCCAGCGTGCGAAAGCTGTACGATTGGATGCCGATGCGCACGCCGCCGACTTTGCCCTGGGCGAAACCCACAGTCAGCGGCAGGCTAATCAACGGCAGCCCGGCCATCGTCAGCTTGCCAAATTCTCGTCTAGTAAACATTGAGTCTTATCCTCTCTATTGATGGTTAATCTGCTGGGGGCGGATGCGATTCAGTGTTGAAGCTATTTCGCATTCGCGATGCGGAGCACCGTCAGGGATTGCGGCGGCAGCGCGAGATCAAATTCTGCCGCCTTGGTCGAAACGTTCGCTTCGACGGCGCAAGCCGTTGGGCGCATCCAGATTGTTTTCTGTTTTCAGGTCCTCGCTCGCCAGCACGAACGATTGTGCGGATTTGGAAATCTGGCCAACTCCGGCCAGATTGATCTTCATAACCATAGACGCTGTAGAGGTATTGACGAGTTTCAGAATCACTTCGCGAGTCTTCATATTTCGCAAAGCAGAGGCATAAATTTGTTGCTGACCGCTCAGCGCGGAACCATGAACCGCAACCGGTAAAATGTCTGTACCACTGTAGTGAACGATTGCAGTTTCGTCTTCCGGCGACAAAATTGCCGCCTGAAGGCGAAACTGCATATTTTTTAGGCCAACGTGATCTGCAACCGCGTTACCGAAGCAGGCGCGAAGCTGCAACGAATGGTGCCGCCGCTGATCGTCGCCTTGCCCGCTTGCGGTTCGATGGCGCGCGGATTGTCAAAACTGTTGTGTGCGTGAATGTCTTTGTGGGTAAGGGTGGTCACTTGCGCTTCTTTGACGCCAGCGCCGCGCAAAGCGATTTCGGTTTCCTGCGCGTTTTGAAAGTCCGGATTTGTCACCGTCAGCGTCAGCGTTTTGTCGCGCAGCGAAGCCGAACCGTTCAATCCGCGCATCGTTGCCGGTTTGCCATTGCGGTTGTAATTCAGCCGCGACGACATTACTTCAGTTCGCAACGCCTGCGCCCCTTGATGCGCGGCGTACATGTCAAACACGTGATAGGTCGGCGTGGTAATGAACTTGTCTTCATGCGCCAGGAACAATGCCTGCAAGCAATTGATGAGTTGCGCGATGTTGGCCATTCCGACTTTGTCGGCGTGCCGATGAAAAATATCCAGCGACAATCCGGCCAGGACGGCATCGCGCATTGTCGCTTGCTGGCCAAGCAAATGCGTCGGATGCGATTCGCTGCCTGGCTTGTACCACGATCCCCATTCGTCCACCACGAGTTTGACGCGGTGCTGCCGGTCGAATTCACCCATAATCGCCCAATTGTCCGTGATCAATTGTTCGACGCGGTTGGCTTCGCTGAGCAGTTCGTGCCATTCGTCGTTGGGAAAATTGACGGCGTCGCCTTTGCCTTCGTACCAGTTGGTCGTGCGCCCGCCCGTGACGTTCCAGGAATAATGATGCAGCGCCCAGCCCCACATCCGTCCAAAACCGCCCTTGGCAGCCATCTTTTCAAAAAAGCGCCGCGTCCAGCTCAAATCGCCGCCATTCGGGCCGGAACCGACATACGCCAGATTCAATCCGTAGCGCGGAACCCATTCGGCAAAGCGGCGATATTCGATGACGTACTCTTCGGGATTGAAATTGCCGCCGCATCCCCAAGATTCGTTGCCGATGCCCCAGAACCGCACGTTGTAGGGTTCACGTTGCGCGCGCTGTTCGGCCAGCGTCGTCGTTCCCGCAGGCGAATTGCAGTAATCCACCCATTCGTAAAAATCGCGCGCGGTCAGGCTGCGCAGGTTTGCGGCCAAGTAAGGTTGCGCGCCGCTCAAGTTACAAAAGCGCAAAAACTCATCCGTGCCGAATTGATTGGGATCGTATTTCCACGGACCGTCTGGAGCGCCTTTCGGCCATTCCTGCGCATCTATCCAAAAGTTCGGGCGACGCGGACGCTGGTTCCGAGCGCCGATGCCGTCGCGCCAGTTGTAACTGTCGGCAAAACAGCCGCCCGGCCAACGAATCACCGACGCTTTGATTTTTTGCAGCGCATCCACCAAGGTTTTGCGAATGCCGCCGACATTCGGAATCTTGGAGTTTTCGCCGACCCAGATGCCGTCATACACCACGCCGCCCAGGTGTTCTGCGAAATGGCCATAAATTTCCGGGGCGATGGTGCCGATGGGTTCGTTCAGCAAGATTTCTATGCGTGCATCGGCAAGTTTGGTTTGTCCGGCGGCAAACGGATTGCGCGAAACCAGCGCAAGACCACCAGCGGTCAACGCTGTGTTGATGAACTGTCGTCGTTTCATTGTCTCTCCACAATTACTTGTTTTACTGAATTCAAAGCAAAAGAACTCTGAGACGCTATAAAAGTGTTCAAGCCGCCGCGTCATTCCAGATCCGCGATGAAATCCACTGACGCGTAAAACGGGACGACAGCGGCGGCTTGTTCACCGGCTTTGGCCAACAGGACGGCTTGTGCAACAAGCTTCGCCCGCGGATTCGCCGACCAAAGCAATTCGATTGGGCTTCACGCTGTATTTCGCCGAGTGCGTTTTGCCCCGGCAGAATACGTTCTTACCGCAACATCTGACTAAACTCCGGCAGAATTTTTACCAATTCGGTCGCGACGATTTTTCCGAATGTGGCGCTGCCTTTCCGCGACAAATGCGTGCGGTCGGGCGAACCATCCTGGTTTTTCACATCAAATTCAGCCGCAGCAGCCGGGCCGATTTTGTTGAGCATCTCTATGCTGAGGACGCTTAGATCAATCAAGTTAACCTGTTTTTCCGCTGCCACTTGCCGAGCCGCGGCGGCATAACTGGTCAAAATATCGGCGGCGATTTGGCCATCTTTGAAATTCCTTCGCGCCAGCGAAGTCACCAGAATCGGTTTCGCGCCAATTGCACGCGCCTCGTCAACGTATCGCCGCAGAAAATCTTTGTAGGTGGTTTGCGCGTCGGTTTCACGTTCCGGCCCTTTGCCAGGTTGATCGTTGTGCCCGAACTGAATCAACACATAAAGCGGTTTTTCATCCAGTACTTTTTTCCAATAACCTTCGGCAAGGTAGCTGCGCGAACTGCGCCCGTTGCGCGCCAGATTGATGCATTCCACCTGCGCGCGGAATTGTTCGCGAAAGCCAATTCCCCAGCCAGAACCTTCTGTCACGGTGGAATCTCCGACCAGCGCAATTCGCGTCGGTGTTGCGCCGTTGATCTTCACAGCTTTCAGGGAAACACCGTGCGCGTATTCGTAAACGCTCGACCGCGCAACGTTGTCGAAGGTGCAATTTTCCAGCCGGATGTCTGTGATTGGCGCTTTCTCAAATCCACGCAGGTACAGTGCGTAATTGCTTTTTGTGCTTTTCACGTCGCGTACGCTGACGTTGCGCACTGTGGGCATGAAGCTTCCCGCCGCGCCTTCTTCGTAAGTGAAATCAACCGAAACGATGGCGTCGCTGACCTGGCCGATCTGGACGTTGCGCATGTGGATGTTTTCAAGCACTCCGCCGCGAACGGCGTTCGTTTTCAGCCGCAGCGCGCGTTCCAGGTGCGGGCTGTCCATGCGGCAGTTTTCGGCAAACACGTTGCGAACGCTGCCGGAAATTTCGCTGCCGATGGTCACGCCTCCGTGGCCGTCTTTCATTTCGCAGTTTTGAATGATGACGTTTTCGGTGGGGACGTTGACGCGGCGACCGTCTCCGTTGCGACCGGATTTGATGGCAATGCAATCGTCGCCGGTATCGAAGTAACAATCCTTGATCAAAACATCCGTGCAGGATTCCGGGTCGCAACCGTCATTGTTCGGCCCGTGCGTGTTGATCCGAACGCCGCTGACCGTGACGTTGCGGCACAACACGGGATGGATTTCCCACATCGGCGAATTGATGATCTGTACGCCTTCGATCAGCACGTTCAGGCAGCGATACGGTTGAATGAAGTTTGGCCGCAGATACGAACCTTCGCCAAATTTACGCTCGCTGACCGGGACGTTTTTTTCGCCCATTTCGATTAATTGATCGCGGGCTTTGTCCTGACGCGGTTCGCCCGTTTTCCAGCCGCAATTTGTGCTGCCTTTCCAAGGCCACCAATGCTGACAATCGGCCTGGCCGTCGAGCGTTCCTTTTCCGGTAACGGCGATGTTGCGCTGGTCGAAGGCGTAAATAAATGGCGAGTAATTCATTAACTCGACGCCTTCCCAGCGAGTGAAAACCAGCGGCAGGTAAGCCTTGGTGTCACGGCTGAATTTGATCGTTGCGCCTTCGCTGACGTGCAAATTGACGTTGCTTTTCAGGTGAATTGCTCCGGTTAGCCAGACGCCTTTGGGTACGACGACGCGTCCGCCACCGGCTTTTTTGCAAGCGGCGATGGCGCGTCGAAACGCTTCGGTGCAATCGGCCTGACCGCCTTCGGTTGCGCCAAACTGGCTGATGTCGAAATCCCGTTTTGGAAAAACAGGCGGTTTGATGCGGCGCAAAATTTGCGGCACTTGTGCCCAGGCATCCGGGCCAGCAGTTTGTGTTAACGCAGTTGTTGCCAAACCCGGCCACACCAGCGCGCCCGCCAGACTTGATTTCAGAAACTCACGACGATCTGCCATACCTCTCCGGAAAATGGCCCAGTGCAGGTAAACCTATTCCAGGCGTGCCAGCACACGCTCATTCCAATCAAAAAATAACGCAGATAGAAAAATTCAGAACGTTTTCCAGCAAAACTAATTTTGCAACCTTGACTGAGGACGCTGCAACGGTCTTGTCGGGCTAGAATAGCGAGCTTAATATGTTAGAGATTCATTCAGGGCAATGAGCCGTGCCTGAAATCTTTCCAAAAGAAATCTAAAATTGCAGGTAAGTCATTGAGTACGCACCGGATTTATAAATTCGATTCTTTCTGCCTGGACGCTACCGCGAAGGTGTTGTTGCGCGACGGTCAGCCGGTAACCATGACGCGTAAGGCCGTCGAAACGCTCTTGGTTTTAACGGAAAACGCCGGGCAAGTGGTCCCCAAGGAAGAATTGCTGAAAACCATCTGGCCTGATCGCGTGGTCGAGGAAGCCAACTTGACCCAGAACATTGCCATGGTTCGCCGGGCGCTGGCGGTGGAACGTGGGTCGGCGGCATTCATCGAAACTTTCCCCGGACGAGGGTACCGCCTGATCGGCCCGGTTGCTCTTGAAGACCCTAAACCGATTCAGGCGATGTCGGAGCAAACCGATTTTTCGCTCAACATTCCCTTTGTCACGACCGAACCCAACGACGTTTCAGGTTCTGTTCAGCCTAAATCCGCCCCCCGCCCGGCTGGAAAATGGGTTGTTGTTGCGCTGACCGTTGTCATCGCCTTGGGATTGCTGGGCTGGCTTGCATTTCGCGGCAATTCTCCGACAGCCGAATCTGTTTTCCATATCAGCCCGCTGACGCGTTTAGCCGGCAAAGAGTGGCAACCTGCGCTATCCCCGGATGGCAAAAAACTTGCCTTCGTTGCCGAACAAGAAGAAGGCCAGCCGCCCGAAATCCGTGTGCAAACCGAAGGTTCCGATGCATCGTTGCTGATTTCATCCGTAACGGGACATTACACCAGTCCGGCCTGGTCGCCCGATGGACAGGCTCTGGCTTACTTGCGCATTGGCAAGGCCGCAACCGAAGTTCTGACCACGTCTCTGAATAACGGAGCCGCAGGAACGGAACGCGTTGTAACACAATTCACGCCTCCCAATTACGGCTATCCGTACCGGTTACTGGATTGGTCGCCCGATGGCCGATGGCTGGCAGTTTCGCATTCCGAAACGCCCGGCAAACCAAACGGTCTATTTCTGATTAATCTGGCGACAGGTGAAAAAAAGCCGCTGACCAAACCTTCTGAAATGGTTGGCGGAGACTTGGATCCGCGCTTTTCGCCCGACGGCAAACAAATCACCTTTGTGCGCCACATTCACCGTTCGCATCAGGAGCTTTACACAGTTTCCGCATCAGGCGGCGAAACGCGTTCCCTGACCAGCGATGCCAAACAAATCAGCAGCCACGATTGGGCCAGCGACGGGACGATTGTTTTCGCATCAGACAGGGGCGGCGAATTTCGTTTGTGGAAGATTCATATTGCCAGCGACAGCAGAGACAAACAGCCGCAACGCATTGAAATTTTCAGCGCTTTGCCAATTGAAGTATCGGTTGCGCGCGCCGCCGCACGGCTGGCGTATTCCGTGCAGCAACAGGATCGCAATATCTGGCGATTGGATTTGAAAGATAAACAGTGGACGCGGGTGATTGCCTCGTCAGCACAGGATGCTTCGCCGCAGTATTCGCCGGATGGCGGAAAAATCTGTTTCCGCTCTGACCGCAGCGGAACGGAACAGCTTTGGGTCAGCGATGCCAACGGGCACAATCAAGCGCAAGTAACCAAAGGCGAGCTGTATCCTTCAGTTGGGCACTGGGCACCGGACGGTCAACGCATTGTGTTTAACAACGCGCGGACTGGGGAAATTTATGTTGCGGAATTGGAAGCGACTGGCGGCTGGCAAGTGCGTCCCACCGGACTTCATGGCGTTCATCCGATTTTCGCGCCGGATGGGCAATGGATATACGCCGGAACGACGCAGCACATTTTCAAATTTCCAGCCGCGGGTGGCCAGCCCACAACGGTCATCAAAACCGGCGGATTTTCAATGAGTTTGTCGCAGGACGGCCAGCAGCTTTATTTCAAGCGGGAACAAAATGACGCTGTGCTTTGGCAGGCAGACACGACAACCGGAGCAATGACGCGCGCGCTGGATGGGTTGCTGCCAACCTGCACCAGTTGCTGGTCCCCTACGCCGACGGGCATTTATTACCTGGGCAGCGACAAAAGTTCCTTCGACACCCAGGCCATCTATTTTCATCGTTTCGCAGCCGCGCCGGGTGAAGCGGATCGGCTGATCGCCAAATATCCCGAGCCGCTGGCTCCTGTGGGAAGCGGACCGTTTTCCCTTTCGCCGGATTTGCGTTATCTGCTTTGCGTGCGCATGAACAAATCCAACAGTGACATCATGCAAGTCGAACCCTTTCGATAACAGCGGGCAAAAGTTGCAAGCTGTGAGCCTTCCCATTATTTTCCAGTTGCCAGTTTCCATTTTTCAATGTTCATTGCAGTGGCAATGTTTGCTCAATGACCAATGACAAATTCAAAATGGAAGATGGAAAATGAATCGAGTCCGAACATTATGGGTAAGTACGTAAGAACAAAAATCAGTCTTGCGGTTCTGGCTGTGGTGCTGCTGGCAACAAGCGGGTGGCTGTACTTTCGCCGGCATGAACCGATTGATGTCGCGTTGTACGTTCCGGAATCAGCACTGGGGTATCTGGAAATCAATAATCTGCCGCAGCTTGCTGCAGAAATCACCCAGACGCGCGGCTGGCAACAACTTGCTCCGGCGTATGGCATTTCCGACAAACTGGCTTTTCTGGGCCAGGCGGAAAAACTTGGTTGGCTGGCCGGATTAACCGGCAACAAAGAAGCCGCGGTGTTTACCGACGCGCAAATCGCTGTTGTCGTCATGGGCCTGGAAGCGCGCACAGAAGACATCAAACCCAGATTCGCGCTGGTTATCGTGTCACAAGGAAACGAAAAAGCCCTGCGCGCCGTCATCGAAAAACAACTGCCTGGCTTGGCTGAAAACCTGCTGGGACAAACCAAGCTTCAGGTTGCAGAGCAGGCTGGTTTACCGACAAGCATTTATCAAGCTGTGTCCGATCCGCAAAAAGAATTGATTTCAATTCAACTTGGAGATGCCTGGATTCTAGCGAACAACATTGAGTCCTTGCGGGCCTGCATCAGCACAAAATTGAAGCGACAAGCTTCGATGGCCAATAACTTTTATCTGCAGCAGGCGCGCCCCGAAATCGGAGCGAATGCAGCAGCCTTTGGCTTTGTCAGCGCTGAAGGCGTCAAACGATTGTTGCGGCTGGGAACACATTTGGCCTCAAACGGAATTCTGGGCAAAGCAGCGCTGGCTGGCGCCGTTGGCGAAGTGTTTACCGAATTTTCCACGCGCACTTGCGACGGACTGGCGTACAGCGCCAGCTTTGAAAACGGCCAATTGGTTGATCGCTATGTCACGCTTTTCAAACCCGAACTGACGGATAAGCTCAAGGAAATCGTCAAAACCAATTCCAATGAAGCCCAGGCGTTGGCCGTCATTCCGGCTGCCGCAAACGAAGCGACGATTTACAAAGTCACCAACCCCAGCCAAACGATGGAAGAACTGGAAAAAGCAATCTCGGCGCGGGTGGATGTTGCGCAGAGTTTTTTGCTGCATCAGTTCGTGCTGGGAATGCGCGAAGCAGCGTTCGGCGCAAAAGCAGCGGAATTGACCAACACTGCCATCGGGGACGAAATCGCCAGTTTCAATTTGACGGATGACCCCGTTGACAGGGTTTGGCTGATTGCAACGCGCAACCGCGCGCCGTTGGCGCAATTGGCCGAAAACATTTTGACGCAGTTTCAAAACAAACAAATTGCCACCATCAGCCGGGAAAGTTTCAATGGTTTTGAGCTTCTGAATTCCAGCGAACCTTCACGCGGGTCGGCTGTCTTTGTTGGAAATTTTCTGGCGCTTGGCCAACGGGATCAGTTGCTGCGCTTGATCGAAGCCCATCGCGCGGGACAAAGCCTGAAAACGTCTCAACAGTTTTCCGCAGCTGCCAAAGTCGCGGCGAATGCCCCGTCGCTCAGCTACACTTCTGTCAAAGAAGAAAGCGGCGAAATGATGGCCGGACTCGCCAGGCTGGCGGGATTGGCAATCATTCCAGGCCAGATTTCGGCTCTTGATCAATTGGCGCTGTCGGCCAGCACGACTTCGATTGGCAACCAAGGGTTGCTGGTTGAATCGCGTTCGCCATTCGGAAACCTGCCGTTTCTGGTTTCGCTGCTTGCCGGAACAAAGGGTTCAACACCTCAATGAGCCACAAAGCCCATCAACAAGAAGCCTACCTGCGGGTCAAGAACCTGACAAAAATCTATTCCGGCCGCGTCGAAGACGTCATTGTCTTTCAGGATTTGAATCTGGAAGTCGTTCGCGGAGAAATGATTGCCGTGATCGGGGCATCCGGCGCAGGTAAATCCACCTTGCTGCATTTGCTTGGCGGATTGGACCAGGGGACTTCGGGAAGCGTCCGAGTAGGCGAATTTGACCTGGCAAAAAATTCTGAGCTAGACTTGGCCCGCTTTCGTAACCGCCAGATCGGTTTCGTCTTTCAGTTTCATCATTTGCTTCCTGAATTCAGTGCGGTTGAAAACGTGATGATGCCATTGTTAATCAACGGCATTGCGAAACGCGAAGCGACTGTTCGTGCGGGCGAGATTTTGGATCGCGTAGGTCTTACACCACGGGCCGATCATCGTCCCGGAGAATTGTCCGGAGGCGAACGACAGAGAGTGGCGTTAGCCAGGGCGTTGGTGGCAAAACCGGTGCTATTATTGGCCGACGAACCAACCGGCAACCTGGACGAAGTCACAGGCGAAACGATTCATTCTCTTATCAGGCAATTGCAAATCGAAGAACAGTTGACTGCAATCATCGTAACCCACAACCAACGACTGGCGGCGATTTGCGACCGGGTGCTGCAATTGGAAAACGGCAAGCTGAACGAATTTTGAGTTTTGAATTTTAGATTTTGGGTTCTGCGGTTCGTCACCGCTCCGAAATTCACAATTCAAAACCAAAAATCCAAAATTCAACTATGTTCGAACGTTACACAGAAAAAGCCCGCCGCGTTGTTTTCTTCGCTCGCTATGAAGCCAGTCAGTTCGGCTCAACGCAAATTGAAGCCGAACATGTGCTGCTGGGTTTAATCCGCGAAGACAAGAACCTGACCTACCGATTTTTCCACCGCTCGCACGCGACCGTCGAATCCATCCGCCGCGAAATCGAAGGCCGCACGGTTCTGCGCGACCGCATCCCAAACAACATTGACCTGCCGCTGTCTGTCGAAGCCAAGCACGTGCTGGCTTATGCAGCGGAAGAATCCGAACGATTGGGCAATCGGCACATCGGCACGGAGCATTTACTGCTGGGTTTGTTGCGCGAAGAAAATTCCCTGGCGGCGGAAATTTTGTACGAACGCGGCCTGCGACTGTCAGACATCCGGCAGGATTTAATGCGGCAGGCGAATATGGAACGCAACACTCATTCGCGAAAAGACACACCGCATCTGTTCGAGTTTTGCCGCGACCTGACCGCCGACGCCATCGAAGGCAAGCTTGATCCGCTGGTCGGACGCGAAGAAGAAATTGATCGCGTCATTGAAATCCTGTGTCGCCGAACCAAAAACAATCCTGCGCTGATTGGCGAACCCGGCGTGGGCAAAACCGCCATTGTCGAAGGACTGGCGCAGCGAATCGTCAACTGCGAAATTCCTTCCTTTCTAGTAGATAAACGGATTCTGGCGCTGGATTTGAGCTTGGTCGTTGCCGGAACAAAATATCGCGGCCAGTTTGAAGAGCGCATGAAAACCATCATGCGCGAACTGATGGAAAACCCTCAGTACGTGGTTTTCATTGACGAAATTCATACCTTGATCGGCGCCGGTTCCGCCGAAGGCAGTCTGGACGCCGCGAACATCTTGAAGCCAGCGCTTTCGCGCGGCGAAATTCAATGCATCGGCGCGACGACTCCGGCGGAATACCGCAAATCCATCGAACGCGATCGCTCGCTGGAACGCCGATTTCAGGCCATCAAAGTTCCGGTTCCGAACGAAGAAGAAACGGTTGACATTCTGGAAGGCATCAAAGATCGGTACGAGTCGTATCATAATGTTCGCTATACCGATGAAGCGATTCAAGCCGCCGTTTACCAGTCCAGCCGTTATCTTTCTGAGCGCTTTCAGCCGGACAAAGCGATTGACGTCATTGACGAAGCAGGCGCGCGCGTCAAGCTGCGTGTTCAACGAGAAAGCGGCTACACGCCAACGCCGCCCCGCTGGCATCGCGAACCACGGGATTATCGAAACGATTTCCGTTCCGACACTCCTGCCAGGGGCGATTACAGAAACGAAACACGTGACCGGGAACGCATTTATTCCAGTTCGCGGCGTTCGCTGCAATATTACGAACCGCTCGATTATGAAAATATCGCGGCGCTGGTGGTCAAACAGGACATTGATGATGTCATTTCCCGCTGGACGGGAATTCCGGTTTCCGCGCTTCAGGAAGAAGAAACCACCAAACTGGTCAGGATTGAAGCGGAATTGCATAACCGAATTGTCAGCCAGGATTTGGCAATTTCCGCACTGGCGCGCGCGATTCGGCGTTCTCGCGCTGGCCTGAAAAATCCGAATCGGCCTGTGGGATCGTTCCTGTTTTTGGGACCGACCGGCGTCGGCAAAACCGAAGTTGCACGCAGCCTGGCGGAATTTCTGTTTGGCTCTGAAAAATCCATGATCCGATTCGATATGTCGGAGTTCATGGAAAAGCATTCGATTTCCAAACTGATTGGTTCCCCGCCGGGTTACGTCGGTTACGAAGAAGGCGGTCAACTGACCGAGCGTGTTCGCCGCAATCCATATTCGGTTCTGCTGCTGGATGAAATCGAAAAAGCGCATCCGGACATTTTCAACATTCTGCTGCAGGTGTTTGAAGACGGAATGCTTTCGGACGCGCTGGGAAACACAGTGGATTTCAAACACGTCATTGTCATTATGACGTCCAACATCGGCGCGCGGTTTGTCAGCAAGGGCGGCCACGTTGGCTTTCACTCGTCTGCCCGCGACGCCCAGGGCAAAACCGAAGATCGTGTTCTTTCTGCCGTCCGTGAAACGTTCAATCCGGAATTTATCAACCGGTTGGACGAAATCATCGTTTTTGAACCGCTGACTGACGACGATTTGCTGAACATCGTTGGCCTGCTTGTTCGGCAGATGAACCGGACGCTGCAACATCGCCAGCTTCAGATTCAACTGACGGACGACGCCAAACAATGGGTCGTTGAACAAACCTGCACGGATCGCAGCTACGGCGCTCGTCCGCTGCGGCGGGCTTTGCAAAAATTTGTTGAGGACCCGTTGTCCGACGCCTTGATTCAAGGCCAGCTGGCGGGCGCATCGTTGCTCGAAATTTACCTCGAAAACAACACGCTTGGCATTCGTCCGCTGCAAGCTGAGGAAGAACTCCCCCCGGCATTAGAATCGGGCGAAGCCACTGAGGTTTTGCTGCATTAGCCGATTCCCGAGGCCGCAGGCTGAACTGTATAACCACCGATTGATTGCTCTTATTCGAGGCGAGTGGTTTATCCAAGCCCAGGGAGTTCTTTGTGCTCACGCACTAAAAAATCTGGCGGTTGACAAGTTTGGCCATTGGCTATTCAATACGCCATTCTTTTTCGTATAATTCGCAACCTTAAAAAATTAGCACTGCAATCTTGGCAATGTAGATCGTTCAGGGATCGTGCTTTTTGGCTCCCTGCATCGGGATTTGCCAGGCAATGTCTGTCGGAACCTTCTGGATGCTGTGCAGTGTAGATGTGTGCGGCGACAGAATTCAAAAATTGGATTTCGGACAGCGCCAACTCCTGAACGATTAACATAGGTGGAGAAGCTTCATGACCAAGCGCATTACCTTTTTGGCAAGCGCACTGATTCTCGTTTTCTTAACCCTCGTTTCAGTTCGTCCAGCATTTTCACAAAATCAGGACGTGTTTGTAGAGGACGTGGAAATTCGCGGCAATCGCCGAATCCCACGCGAGTCCATCCTTTATTATGTGCAGAGCAAACCGCAGGACCGGTTTGACCTGAATCTGGCTCAACGCGACCTGCAAGCGATTTTGCAGATGGGTTTGTTCGACCCGCTGGGCACACGACTCTATGTCGAAGATGGCCCTCGCGGAGGCAAGATCATCATTTTTCAGGTCAAGGAATATCCGATTATTCGCGACCTGCAATATCGCAACCTGAAATCCGCCACGGAAAGCGAAGTTCTTACGCGGTTCAAAGAGCGGCGCGTTCAGGTCAGCAAGGAATCTCAGTTCGATCCGGCCAAAGCCAACGGCGCGCGCAACGTGCTGAAAGAGTTGCTGGCTGAAAAAGGCCATCCGGATGCGAGAGTTTCCATCGAAGTGGAAGACATTTCGGCAACGACCGTTGCATTGATTTTCGACGTTGAAGAAGGTCCTCGCGTCCGCGTCAAAGACATCGAATTCACAGGCGACAAGGACGGCTTTTCGCAACGCAAGCTGCGGGGAGCGATGAAGTTGGTCAAGGAATCCGGCCTGATTTCCACCTTCACCTCGAAAGACATTTACTTCAAAGAAAAGCTTCAGGATGACCTGGAACGTGTTCGTTTCTTTCTGGGCACCAAAGGCTACCTGCAAGCCAAAATCGGCGAGCCGGTGGTTGAAGATGCCGGAACGGTTTCCGGCGGGTTCCCGCTGCCGATTCCGGGATTGAGGAAAACAGGCCCAGGCAAACGAATCAGCATTCCGATTGAAGTTGGACGCCGGTACAAAATCACCAAAGTCGAAGAAAAAGGTGTGACGATTTTTCAGCCGGGCATCGTCAAAGCCGTTTCCGGGCTGAGAGAAGGCGATTGGGTTGATTCCAAGAAGATTCAGGAAAATGTTTTCAAAGGCATCAAAGACCTTTACGGAACACAGGGTTACATTCAAGCCTCTCCTGACTTCATTCCCAAGTTTATTGATAAAACGCCGGAAGAGGGTGAGATCGAAATCACGCTGGAAATTGATGAAGGCCGCCAATTTTCGCTGCGGCGATTGGAATTTATCGGCAACACCAACACCCGCGACGTTGTGTTGCGCCGCGAAGTCGCCCTGAACGAAGGCGACCCCTACAACAAACGGCTGTGGGATTTTTCCATTCTGCGCCTGAATCAGTTGGGCCTGTTCGAAGAAGTCAAAGAAAAAGATGCCATCACCCGCACCGACGACCGCAACCAGACCGTGGACATTGATCTTCAGGTCAAAGAGCGTGGCCGTCAGGAGATTCAGTTGAACGGCGGCGTGTCCGGATTTGCCGGAAGCTTTTTTGGATTGACGTATTCCACCAACAACCTGCTGGGATATGGCGAAGGCTTGAGCATTTCTCTTTCAGGCGGAAACCGCCAGCTTTCCGCGCAATTCTCTTTTACGGAACCTTACCTGTTCGGAAAGCCAATTCAGGC
>CAYLJQ010000056.1:0-17642 GCA_964383955.1 uncultured Heliomicrobium sp.
CATTTCACCAGCAATCGCCACACCGTCAGAAACAGCCAATACAAAAACAGAATTACTGTGACGTATCCGAAAATGGCGTATGCTGAAAGTAACACCATATCTCTCAAGATCGCCACAGCGGCGATTAACAGCAAAGAGGCATATCTCCAGACGTTGTTCAAACTTCGCAGAAAGTCGGGAAAGGAAAAAATCTCGCGTTGAAACTTCAGAGTTTTATGAATGTGCCACACTTCATAAGCCTGCCAACCGAACCAAACCAGTAAGATTGGATATCGGACTTGGCGCGTGAAGGTGCTCCAGTGCGTCCCTACAATCAGCCACCCCACCAACGACCACATAAATACAGCCACACCAATGGCTCTGGACAGATACAATTGCAGTATTAAGTCTGAAATCTTTGCAGATGAGGTCGCTCCGGAATCTTTCAAATATTTGATAGAGCGCGCAGCACGAACACAACAGAAGCCGCCAAATAGGAAAAACAGTAATCCAGCCCCTGGCCAAAGCGAGGGTTGATAAAAAATGGTTCCAAAACCGCTGGATAAAAAACCGATAGATGCAAAAACAATTGCCAACCGCAAATCCCGTCTAATTTCACGGCTTTCGTTCGTCACCAGCGGTATGCGAATCGTCAGGCTGGTTCCTTCGCCTTCGTGGCTATCCAGTTGTAATGATCCCCCGATTTCCACCACACGCGAACGAATATTGGCCAGGCCCATTCCGGCGGCGTTGGCAATATCAAAGCCGCTGCCGTCATCTTCGATCTTCAACCACAAGACGTCTTCGTCGCCACGTGTTTGCCGATGCAGACGAATGCGAACATTTGTGGCGCGTGCATGACGAGCGATATTCGACAAAGCTTCCTGGGCAATGCGAAACACGACATCCTGCGTGCCGGGCGGCAGTTCCTGATTCGTGGGCAATTCACCGATTTCAGTCGTTACGCTTGCCCCAGTTCGATATTGCAGCGATTCGCAGTGTTGGCGCAGAGCTTCGACCAGGCCGATGGTTTCGAGCGGAGCCGGGCGCAGGTTGTGCAACATCGCTTCCATTTCCGCCATCGCCTCGCGAACGCTCGTGCGAACGGCTTCAAGCGCTGTTTTGGCTCCGGCCTCATCGTTTTCCCACCTCGCTTGCACCGTCGCCGCGTTGACGTTGATGCTGAATAGTTGCTGTTTAACGGAATCATGCAGTTCGCGCGCCAGCCGATTGCGCTCCTGCTGTGCAGCGGCTTCGTGAATTTGCTGTTTCCAGTTTTCGATAAATGATGGTTGCGGCAATTCGGCAGCCATCGCAGGCAGTTCGGCCGGAGTTTTTGGCCGTTTCATCAACAACCAGCAATACGGAATGACTTGGACAAAAAAGGTTGAAGCAAAACAGATTGCTAATTTTGGATGAAGGTAGCCAAAGCCTTTGATCATAAACGCACCCAAAAGCACGTTCGTCGCCATTAAAACTGCCGACAAATTTACCTGTGTTGCCGTGTTACCTACATCTCGCACCACACGAATCAATGCGCCACACCCCACAAGTGCAATGCCATACAAATAGACCAGCACCAGCGTTATAAACCGCCATTTCAGCCAATCCAGCCTCAATGAATGGTCTTGAATCATTCGCATATTTTGCGCGCCTGACATAAGGAAGGAGGTGATTAGCGAGCCTAGTAAAATGAAAATGCTTCCGACGGAAATGAAGATCAGCGAAGTAATATTTGCCACCGTTTTGAATCGCATATTGGCTTCTCCCTTAAGACAAGGAATCGTTAGAACGATGGCGATGATATGAAAAAGCCCGCGCGGACACATCACCAGCGCGAGCCAATTTTCTCTCACTCGAAAGTGGGAGCCGGAAGCGCGAGCATCTCGCTCGCCATGATTTATTTCTGCTGCCGCAGGTAATCGTCCGTGCCATCCAACCAGTCGGCGCGAATCGGGCTGAACACGTCAATGCCCGTGGTGTCTTCGATGGCAACGGCGGCATGCGGAACGTTGGAGGGAATTTCCAGCATTTCTCCGCCACGAACGATGATTTCCTGGCCTTCGATCTGAAACTTCAACGCACCGGAAATAATGTAACTGAATTGTTCGCTGTCGTGGCTGTGTTGCGGCACAGCGCAACCATTTTTCATTGTCAGAAAAGCCACGGTCACTTTTTCGCCTGTGAAAAACCGGCGCGAAAACATGTTGGTCACGTGCTCTTCGGGAATTTCGTTCAGCTTGTGGTGCTTCATAAGTTCTCCTGAAACTTGCCACGAAATCCCACCAAACAAAGAGAATTTTCTTTAGACAGGATTTACAGGATTCAACAGGATGAGGATTGGCAAGGATGAAAGCGAATTGAATTGAAATGAAATCAATCCTGCGGAATCTTGTAAATCCTGTCTATTTCCCTTCTTCGTGTTTTCTTGGTGTGACTTCGTGGGGAAAAAAAGTTATTTCAGCTTTGCGCCATTCGGCACTTCTTCCAGAAAGCCAGCCAGGATCGGACGGCCTTCGTCGCCAATCGAAGCCGCCAGGATCATGCCTTGCGATTCCAGGCCGCGCAGTTTTCGCGGGGCCAGATTCGCCACGACAATAACTTTGCGGCCAATCAGTTTTTCGGGTTCGTAATACTGCGCGATGCCCGCCAGAACCTGGCGCGGTTCGGCTTCGCCCAGGTCAATCGTGAAGCGCAACAGTTTGTCGGCCTTCGGGATGCGGTCAGCGGTTTTGATTTCGCCAACGCGGAGTTCGACCTTCAAAAAGTCTTCGATGCCGATGTAGGCAATGCCCGGCACGGGTTCCGTAACTGCCGCAGGCGCAGCTTCAGCGGGTTTCGCGTCGGGCGCTGGCGCTGCCGGAACTTCGGCAGCTTTGGTTTCTTGTGCGCGAGCGGCCTGGCTCGCAGCTTCTTCTTGTTTGATCTCTTCCATAATCTTTTTCTTGTCCAGTCTTGGAAAAATCGGCTGAATGTCGCCGATCTGATTTTGCTTTCCATCTCCCCAATTCAAGTTGGCGGGGATGAGTTTGTTTACTTCGCCTGATTCGCCAAGCTGCTGCCAGATTGCCTGCGTCGCATTCGGCAACACCGGAGCGAGCAGCGCCGCAAAGAACCGCAAACTTTCCGCCGCCGTGTGCAGTACCAATTCCAGGTCGCCACGTTTGGCAGGGTCTTTTGCCAAATCCCAGGGCTTGGCGTCGGAGATGAATTTGTCCACGCGAAATCTAGCGTTGGAAACGGCTTCGATCGCGCGGCTGAAATTGTATTCGTCGAATTCGCGGTCAAATGCCGTGACGGCCAAAGCGACAGCATCGCGGACTTCGGCGGCTTGCGCAGTTAGTTCCGCACTTGCTTCGCCTGCGGATGGAATCACGCCATCGCAAAAGTTGCGAACCATCGTCAGCGTGCGCGCGGCCAGATTGCCAAGCCCGCTGGCAAGATCAGCGTTAACTCGATCCAGCAAAGCTTCATACGTGAAATCGCCGTCCTGCCCAAAAACCATTTCGCGCAAGACAAAATAGCGCACGACTTCCGGCGAGAAGTGTTTGTGCAGCACGGCCAGGTCAATCACGTTGCCCAGCGTTTTGGACATTTTGCGTCCGCCCGACAACCACATGCCGTGCGAATACACCGTCTTCGGCAATGGCAAACCCGCCGCCATCAAAAACGCAGGCCAATACACCGTGTGGAAGCGCAGAATGTCTTTGCCGACCAGTTGCAGATTGGCGGGCCAGAATTTGTTGAAATGCTCTTCGCCGCCGAATTGGCCATTTCCATAACCGATGGCCGTGATGTAATTCGATAGCGCGTCAAACCAGACGTACATCGTGTGTTCGGGATCGTCCGGAACCGGAATGCCCCATTTCACCGAAACGCGACTGACAGACAGATCATTCAAGCCTCCGCGCACAAAGCTCAAGACTTCATTGCGGCGGGATTCAGGCCGGATGAAATGCGGATTGGCTTCGTAATATTCAATCAGCTTGTCTTGAAACGCTGACAGCTTAAAGAAGTAGCTTTCTTCGGAAAGCAGTTCCAGCGCGCGTTCATGCGTAGGGCACAGCAACACATCGCCTTCGCCTTTGACGGCTTCGGCTTCCTGATAAAACTCGTTGCAGTTGCCGCAATACCAGCCTTCGTACTTGCCTTTGTAAATCCAGCCGTTGTCTTTCGCTTTCTGCCACAGCTTGCGAACGCCTTCTTTGTGGTATTCGTCCGTGGTGCGAACCCAGTGCTGATTGGTGAATTGGAACGGCGCGAATGCTGTCTTGAATGAATCAACAATCCGGTCAACGTGTTGTTTGACAGGCAATCCGGCGGCTTCTGCCGCGCGTTCGATGTTGATGCCATGTTCATCCGTGCCGGTCAGAAAAAAGACTTCGTTGCCGCGTTGGCGTTTGTACCGCGCCACCGTGTCAGCAATGATCGTTGTGTACACGTGGCCGAGGTGCGGATACGAATTGACGTAATAAATTGGGGTTGTGACGTAGAACTTGTTCATTGGCTTTTTCACTCTTTGCAAAAGAAGCCGATATTCTTCACACCGTGGCTTGGTTTGGCAAACGCAAGAATCATTACCGCGCGCGGTAGCAAGCGGGTAACTTTCAGAAAACCCGCTCCCTATTGGTCGCAGTACTGACCCGGCTGCGCATAACAAAAAGCGGCTGCGCCTTGTTCAGACACAGCCGCTTTCGACGTTTTGAATTCGGAATCTGTCAACGCTTGCTGGTTCCATCGGCCAAGGCAGCGTTCATGAAATCCCAGTACGGTTGCGAAGCTCTTGCCTGACCAACTTTGTGCGCGTTTTCCATCAAACGGCGCAGCGTCGGTTCAGCAAATCTCCCGTAAGGATGAAGAGTTTTGAGCGCTTCAGCGCGAGATTCGACGGAACCTTCAAAAAACTTCTGAGCGGCAGATTGAATGGCCAGTTCCATTTCCGGCGTGATGATTTCCAGGCGCCCCACCAGCACGCGAGCCAGTTCGGTCGGCGCAGGCGTAATCGTAATCGGCAGTATCGCATCCGTCGGCAGATCGAAATTGCCAATGCCGCGGTAGAACAGAAACTTTTCCTGCTCAGCGCCAAGCTGAATTGGCGCTGCGTCCGTTTCACGCGCCGGGTAATAATGGCTTTCTGCCTTTTCAACCGGGAAGTTCGGCTGTGCGCCGGGTTTTACAATGAAGTTCGCCCACTTAATGCCGCTGCCAGACTGACTGGCTTGCGGATACCATTCGGTGATGCTGCCTTGCGGAAAGCCTACATTGACTGAAACCGGCAATTCTTCGTCACTGTAAAAATACAAAACCGGAGTTTCCATACGAACATACGCCCAACCGCATTTGACGCAATTGCCACGGGCAAACTCCGTCTGCTGTTTCGACCGGTAAACAAAGCTCGGCAAATCGCTGGGACCAGTCAGCGGACTCCAGGTTTGCCGTTGGCCGTCTGCGTTCGTTACCGAAGTAAAGGTTCCCCATTCGTGAACGACTAAGCCTTTTGACGAAGAAGGATTTTTGACCTCAAAAAGCGTTGCTGCGGAAGTGAATGCCACAGCAGTAAGCAAAACCGCGATGGAAAGTTTTGAACTAATACGGTTGAACATGATTCGACTCCTTAAGTGTCGTCAGTAACGAGCGGGGCTAACACATTTCAGCCATTGTGAAGACCCGCTCCCTACCGGTCGCGGTACCGATTCAATTTTTCGCCGAAGCGAGTTGAGCGCGCAGCGACGCAAAATTCTGCCCCGGTTTGCCGAAATGTTTGACCAGGTTGGTTGCTAACAGCGAGCCTTCTTTGGCTCCGGCAATCGCTTTTTGCAAATGTTCCTGGTGCGACGCCTGACGCGGATGTTCGCTGATGATCGCCAAAGCGAATTCGATTTCCGGGCTGCCACCCATGTGCGCTGAGCCTTTGCGAACCATTGCATACCCTTCCGCCAAACTCGGCGTGTTGACGTTGGATTTGTACCCGGCCTGTTTGAAACTCGCGTCCAGGTAACCGGCATCGAACAAAAACATCGTCGCTGGTTTGTTCAGTCGAAACGCTTCGCGGACGCGCTCCATCAACTTGGCCTGAAGCTCGTCGGCAACCGCATTGCTTTTGACGGTGATGCCAACTTCGTTGTCGCGTTTTGCCCAGACAGCGTACACCGTTGCGCGGCGAAGGGTTTCCATCCTGGCCAGCACAGGCGTGTCCGGTTGCAGCAAGGCCAGCGTGTCAGCAACCAAACGATTCAGGTCGTAATCCTTTTTTACATCGCGCCAGTTTGCGCCGCTCCACGGCAGTGATTTGGCATTGCCGATTTCAATCGGATGGCAAATCAGCGGCGGCCCTGCCAAGGCGTTTTGCTGGACAGCGGCAACGATCAACAAAGCCACAGCAATCGAGAACGAACGAAGCATTTTGCGATTCATCATGTCTTCCTCCCATCAAGTCAGGTTTCATTTTCCATTTGCCAGTTTTCACCTCTCATTGGCCACTGTTTCAGACGAGCGCCGATGACAAATGAAAAATTCCAACTGAAAAATGGAAAATCGTGTTGTTGTCACAGTCGAAAACTTATCTCGACTGTGTAGGTAAATCACCTTTCCACATCCGCCACCATTCCGTGTCGCCAAGCCCAAGTTCTTTCCACCACACGTCCAACATTTGGCGATCATTGCTGAGGACGCCTTCGCGCGTGACGCTCTTTGGCGGCGGAACCAATTCCACCAAGCGATCAAGCACTTTGCCGCGCGCTTCGTTTTCGGTTCGCGCCAGCAAATGCCACAGCGTCAGCGCGTCGCGTTTTCTGGCTTGTGCCAAAATCGCATCCAGCGAATCGGCCTGGCCTGTATCGAAGTTGGCCAAGGCAAGCTGGAATTCCGGCGAAGCGTCGCCAAAATACGGTGTGCCCGGTCCCAAGTTTGGCCGCGTAACGCATTTGGCTTCGGCGGGGACGAACGATTCGCGGCCTTGCCATTCAAACGCCACCCAACCCATTGTCACGTGCAACAGCGCGGTTCCGTCTTCTGTGACTTCCAGCGTGTAGCTGCAACCCAGGTCAACCGCCAGCGCCGACGGAGTTTCAACAAAAAACTTGCGCGGCGGCGCCCAGATAAAGGCTTCCATCTTGCCGCGCTGCATCGCTAAACGATGATTGTCATCTTGCGCTTCAACCAGTTGAATGCGCGAATTCGGCTCGATTTTGACTTCGCCGATTTGGCCAATGCTGATTTGCGCGCGCGAAGCGTCATCGGTCGTCAGCCATTCGCCGAGCGGTAATTGGCCTTTTTCATCAATTTTCCGTTTGCCGATTGCAGGCCGACCATCCAGTCGCGTGACTTCCCACGAAGGCCGGTTGTCGGGCGGCGGCGGTTGGAAGTACCTGTTGAGAAAAACAAAACCCAAACCAATCAGCACCACAACCGCAGCCAATTCCAAACCGATTTTCAGCGGCGACCATCCATACACAGGCTTTCTCTGCGCCGCCTCTGCGATCTTTGCGCCTCTGCGGTGAGAAAATTCTTCCCTGCTCATCGCCGCTTCCAATTCCGCCCACAAATTCTCCGGCGCTTGCTGGCGCTGAAGCTGGCTGGCCAGTTGCGCGCCGAATTCAATCTCTTCAAATTCAGCGCGGCAGCGTTGGCAATGGTGCAGGTGTTCAGCCACACGCTGTGCGTCTTCCGCCGGAAGTTCACCGTGCAGATAAGCCGAAAGTTTTTTGTGAACGTGATTGCCGAACATCGTTTTACTTCCTTGTCTCTACTTCGCTGCGCAAATGCTGCAACCTCCGCGCCAATTCCTTGTGACCTCGATTAAGCCTGGAAGCGACCGTGCCCGCCGAACATCCCAGTACGCTGGCCATTTCTTCGTACGACAGCCCTTCGAAGTATTTCAGCAAGATCGCCATTCGCAGCTTCGGCTTCAATTCTTTAACAGCGGCTTTGACGGCGACGGAAAGCTCCAGTTGCGCGTGATGATCTTCCTGCGCCAGCGTTTGTAGCCCGTGCTCAAGTTGTCGCGCTTGTTGCTGATCCATCGCCTTCATATCGTTGTCAAACCCGTCGCCAGTTTTGAAAAAGTCGAATGACAAAAACCGTTTTCGCCTGCGCTGTTCATCCAAACAGGTATTGACCACCATTCGATACAGCCAGGTTGAAAAACCCGCTTCGCCGCGAAATTGCCCGATCACGGTAAAAAGCTTTAGAAAAACCTGCTGCGTGATGTCGCGCGCCGCGGCTTCATCGCCGATGAAATGCAGCGCGACAGACCAGACACGATCTTTATGCAGTTCAAACAACTGGCGAAACGATTCGCGGTCGCCGTGCCAACAGGCTTCAATCAACTGCTCTTCGTTCCGGGCTTCATTCATCGCGGCAGCGCCTCTTTCAAATCTTTTAGTTCGTTGCTTTCCTTCGCGTTCGTGTGTTTGACGCGGCAAAAACCAGGTTTCTTCCCTTTTCAGCAAAAAGAATTTTGAAAATTTTCGGCGGTATTTTCAGGCTTGAACAGAAAGGTGGGAAGAGCCCGAACGCCCGGGCTTCACATTCATTCTATGGGCAGGGCAAATTTTGGGATCAGGAACTCAGGCTGCGACGCCGCGAGGATGGTGCGGCAAGTTCAAGCGCTTCTTCATTACCCGCTTCTTCTTTTTTATGACGTCCTGTCGTCGCCAGGGCAGCCAACGCCAAAAAAAGCTGCGCATTTGACGTAATTTGCAGGTTGAATTCGACGAAGCTGTGAACAGCAATGGCGAAACATCCGGCCAAGGCTCCCATGACGACAGCGCGTTTTTGCCGGTTGTGCGTTTGCAGGGTGGAAACTCCGCGAGCAAACAGCAAGACGACGAAAACCAGCGCGATGAATCCGCCAATAAACCCGCCATCGGCGACAATTTGCAGGTAATCATTGTGGGACTGTTCGACGCGCTGAATGCCGGAGCTTTGATCGTAGCGGGTGTAAGCGAATTGAAAAGCTCCGAGTCCAACACCCGTCACCGGATGATCTTTGATCAGTTCGGTCGTGGCGCGCCAGATGTCGCGCCGGCTGAACCGTTCGCTGGCTGGAAGCTCACCCACGGTTTCAGACTGAAGCTGCGAAAAATTGGCGACTAACCCCTCGGAACCAACCAGCAAGACGGCTCCGGCAATCGCGCCTAGGCCAATCACCAATGCCGCCGCCGAGCGAATCAACAAACCGGCGCGACGGGCTTTGCCCTGCTCGCGGCTGTGAAAAAACGTCGGAATGGCGATCAGAATCAGAAACACGATTTCAGCCGCCAGCGCCAGCACGCCGCCGCGCGAAGCCGAAAGCCCGATTCCGGCGCACATTGCCAAGGCGCAGCTTCCGTACACGGCCAGCCAAACCTGTTTAACGACACGGCCAATCATCAGCCCTCCGGCCAAGGCCACGCCCATTTCCAAAAACCCGGCAAAGTGGTTTCGGTTCACGAAAGGACCGAATGCGCCTCGCTGCCAGAACAGTCTGCCAATGTACGCCTGCCCAATGCCGACCAACGCAATGATGGCGCAAACGGCGATGATCACTTTGACGGCGGTCATTCGCCGTTCGTCGCTGTTGACGAACGTGGCAAACAGCAGAAAGAAACAGATCGAAGCCAGCAGCTTGATGGCGAATTGCGTGGTGGCAAACGGCGAAAAGCTGATGGTGTTCCTTCCATCTGCCGAGATCGAAGCAAGCGGCCAAACCTGCGCGATGGCCAGAATCAGCAGCGCCACCATCGGCCAGACCAACGGGTTGAATTTGATTTTGAGTTTTCCTTCGACAACGGCTGACAGCGCCCAAACACCGACGACGCCGAAAACAAGAATTTCCCACAGCGCAATGGACCAGGTTTCAACCGATCCATACGGCAATGGCGTCAACACCAACAGCGCCAACAGCAGCAGATAAACGATTTTGTCGAGCATTCAGGAAATGAAGTTAGAAGGTGGTTGTTTTTGGTTTAGCTTTCAAACGGATCCTGCCCGCTTTGTTTTCCGTGATTGGCAATGGCTCGCAGGATGTCCATCGTCGTAATAATGCCGCTGATCTGTTTTCCTTCGGCGACAACCACGCGATGAATATGGCGGTTAAACATCAATTCGCAAACTCTTTGCAGCGTTTCGTCAGGCGCAACCGTCACAGCCGGTTTGGTCATAATCTGACCGGCCAAATTCGGCGACCAGGCACCCATGCTGGTGGTTTTGCGAATGATGTCGCTTTCGGAAATTACGCCCACCAAATCGCCCGCGTCGTTGATCACCGGAGCGCCCGTAATCCGTTTGTCGCCAAAAAGCCTGGTCACTTCTTTGAGCGGCGTCTTTTCGCTGACGGTAATCACATCTTTGATCATTACGTCAGAAGCCTGAAGCGTCATACAGAATCCTCCGGAATCAATAACGGGGCAAAAATCAATACGGGACAGAATTAACCCACCAGCCTGATTGGAACTGTCATGAAACACAAAATGAAAACGATCAATCCAATGATTGCCACAACTTTTCGGCCGGTGCCAATTGGTTCGCGTTCATCAATCACCGGCGGATGACCGCTTCTAAGCATAAACGTCAAAATCACGGCATACAGCACCCAGTTTCCAGCGCCGCTGATCAGGGAATACGCCGTCAGCGCAATCACGCTGACATAACAGGTAACGGCAATTACACGATGGCCCAAACGGCCAAAGATTGAATACGTTACATGCCCTCCGTCAAGCTGGCCAACCGGCATCAAATTCAATGCCGTCATCAATGCGCCGACCCACGCACCCAGCATCACCGGGTTTAATTCCACTTCTTCGGGAAGACGAAACAGAACGTGGAAGATTTTGAACAACAAGGGGTCCTGCAAAATGATGCCGCCGCCTCCGTCCAAAATCGGAGCCGCAGGCTGCGCAAAATAATGCGCGATAAACGCCGCCGGTACGGCAAACACAAAGCCCGCCAGCGGCCCGGCGATCCCAATGTCGAACAGCGCCTTGCGCGAAGGAATCGCCGATTTGATTTTGATAAACGCGCCAAAGGTTCCGATTTGCGGGATGAGCGGAATCGGGCCGATCGGGGGAATAAAAAACGGAATGAAATACGGCAGAGTCGCGTCCACACCATACCATCGGCTGGCGATGTAATGCCCCATTTCATGCGAGGCAAGAATGACCAGAACCGTCAGGGAGTAAACCATTCCCGCTTTGATCGAGCCAAACCAAATCGCGCCGGCCAAACTGGTGGTCACAACCGTCAGCGCCAGCAAACCCCAATGCCGAAACACCTTTTTTTTGGTTTGCTGCGGCGGTGGCAGATAAATTTGCTCATAACCGTACGGTGCTGCTTCAGACAACCGGTGAATTTCGGTTCGGCGATACGGCTCAGCAGACCAAACCTGTGGCAGCGATGACTGTTTTTCAGGAGAATCCGATTCAGTGTCGGGCGGTGTAAGCAATAAACGTTGATCCATACAACTACTAAACTGGAATTACTTTTTCTTGAAAAGATTGTCGAAAGCCTTGCGCACGTCGTTACGCTGGACGGCTTGCGCGCCTCCACGCGAAGTCAAAGGAACGCGTTTGTTTGGTTCGAAGTATTCGCAAAAGTTCGATTTCAATTTGTCTTTGACGTAATCGGCCTGGGTTTCCGTGCATTGATTGTTTCTGCCGGGATCAAAGAATCGGCAATTTTTGCAACAGTGCATGTCGGCGTTGCAATGCGGACACTCGTCCCTGCGCTGCACTTTGCCTATGATTTTGATTTCTCGACCACAATTGTGACAAACCATAATGCTCCGTGTAATCGGCTGAAAAATGAAACGTTTTTGCGATCCCGTTTCGCCGGAAAAGGAGTTACGAACGGCACGCCATCGGCTTTCACCGGTTGAAAGCTCGTCATCTGTTGTCGCGTGCGTTGAAGAGATAGATTGATCAGATCAAGGACGGTACAATGTCTACGATTCTTTAACGGGGCGGATGGTAGCACGACGCACGAAAGAGTCACAAGAAGCCAACAGACACGCGAATCCACGCAACCCGTAACCTTTCTCAACCATGATTTCGATCTCCAACAGCCTGGAAGCAGCCGAAGCAAAATACGCCATTGAACGTGCAATGTTGGAATGCCCGGACAGGCAATTGCTCATCGGAGAAATCCTGACGGCGAACATTACCGGCGACAATTGCGAGTTTGGCGTTGAATGGGGAAAACTGATTTTCGCCTGGTGGAACGAAAACCTCTCGCAAAGCTGGCGCGTCACGGCGTACGAAATTGACGAAACCGAAGTGCGGTTGCGAGCCACGCGTGGACTGGGAAACGATCTGGCGACCCTGACTCTGCGAAACCAGTCAAAGTGGCGTGACAAAGTCGAATTTGAAAACCTGGAACTGGCAGAGCGACGACAACTTTATGCGCAAACATTATCGGAACTGCTGGCCGCCCATTTTGAAAGCGACCGTATTCAGCGTTTGACAACCTATTCTCGCTCCATCCCTGGACGTTACGCGCGGCTGACATTGAAACTGCGCGGCGAAACTGTGCTGGCGATTGGAGCAACAGAAGCCGAATCCCAGGTTGAGATTGACGGGATGATCGCCGCTGGTTTGATCTGGCTGTCGCAATTCAACCAACAACGCGCCGGCAAACAGCAAACAACACAACAAGCCACCCGATTGCTCTTTTGTTTTCCGCTTGGGCGATCACAAACCGCAATTGAACGGTTGACCTTGCTGGATGCAATGCATCTTGGCGCACGGCTTGAATGCCTTGAAATTGATGAACTGCGCAAAGAAGTGATTTCCGTTCAATTGGCAACACAGGGCGAATTGCTGAGCACGCATCCACGCGAATTGGACTGGCCTGAAATTGCGCCGGCTGACAATCATTGGCGCGAACGAATTCTGCGGCTGGCTCCCAAACAAATCGAAGTTCGGCAAATTGCCGGAAAAGAATTGTACGCAATCAATGGATTGGAATTTGCGCGCGCCAGTTTTGGCGAAAAGCCGCGCATAGCTTTCGGCGTCGCAGGATTGGATGAATCGCCTGCCGAAACCTTAACCGAAGCGAATTTCGACCAACTGGCTAAGCTGGTTGAAGACATCGTCGAACATCGTTCGGCGAACCCTGCCAATCGCCGCCATCCCTTTCATCGTTTGCGCGAAGAAGCCTGGCTGGAATCGCTGTTACGCCAGAACATCAGCGCGTTGAACGCAGGATTTGATGACCGGTTCGTGTACTCTCAAATCCCCGCGTGGCGAGGCGACGAACGGTCGGTGATTGACTTGCTGACAATCAATCACGAAGCCCGGCTGGTAGTCATCGAAGTCAAAGCTTCGGAAGATGCACAATTGCCGTTGCAAGGACTGGATTACTGGTTGCGCGTTGAGCAGGCTCGTGTGCGCGGAGAATTTCAGCGCCGCGGTCTGTTCGGCGGCGTCAAACTGGCTGATCAATCGCCGCTGCTTTATCTGGTCGCTCCGCGTTTGCGATTTCATCGCACCTTTGCGATTGTCGCTCGCTGCCTGTCGCCGCAAATCGAAGCGTATCAGGTCGGCGTAAACGCCAACTGGCGTGAAGGCGTTCGCGTTCGCACCCTGGAACGAACAAATCTGACAAAGAAAAACGACTTGATCGAATGACAAATCCGCAATCCGCAATTCGCAACCCGCAATCCGCCGACGGAGTTCTGATAATTGACAAACCCTCTGATTGGACTTCGCACGACGTCGTGGCAAAGGTTCGCAAGATTTTGCGGACTCGGCGCGTTGGCCATACCGGTACGCTTGATCCGTTTGCGACCGGAGTTTTGGTCATTTGCGTCAACCGCGCGACGCGATTGGTCCAGTTTCTAACCGGTGATGACAAAGAATATCTGGCGACAATGCGGCTGGGGTTTGCCACGGACACCGGCGACCTGACCGGCGAACCGCTTTTGCCTGTCACCGATGCCAACCACATCACGTCTGAGCAGGTGCAAGAAGCGCTACCCCATTTCCGCGGGCGCATTTGGCAAATTCCGCCAATGTATTCCGCCAAAAAAGTCGAAGGCGTTCGGCTTCACGAATTGGCGCGGCGCGGCGAAACGATCGAACGCCAACCTGTTGAAATTGAAATCAAAGAGTTGGAGTTGGAAGCGCTCAACAACGCTACCAGCACGCAAAGGCAGGATTTTACGTTTCGGGTTGTTTGCACTGCTGGAACGTACGTCCGCACCTTGGCCGAAGACATTGGCAAGCGGCTTGGCGTGGGAGCGCACCTGATTTCGCTTCGTCGAACGCGGGCAGGTTCCTGTCATCTGGCAAAAGCTGTGACACTGGAACAGCTAAGCGAACTTGTTGAGCAAGAGAGACTTGGCGAAATTTTGATTCCGATGGCGGATGCTGTCGAGCTTCCTGAAATCATGCTAACAACGGAAGAATGCAATTCCATCAGTTACGGTCGTTCCATCCGGCGCACAGAGGATTGGAGCAATGGAACCAAAGCAAAGCTTTGTAACAGTGAGCGAAAATTGCTGGCAATTGGTGAATTTGACGCTATCCAATCTATCTGGCAACCGCGTTTGGTGCTGGTTACGGCAGCGGAAATTTTAGAGCCGTGAACAGAGAGAATTTTCGATTGCCGTTGTTAATTGCAACCACTGAGGCTGTGCTATACTGCCGATGCCAGCAAAAAAGGTAACCCGCACGGGCAAGAGACACAGAAAAGTAAACTTAATTGATCGCCCGGAAATTTGAAAACCTAAAGTTGATAAAAAAACTTGTGCCGTCAAATCCCCAAAGTACGGCTTCATTCCTTCTCTGAAAATCCCGGCTCACCCGACCGGGAAAGTAAGAACCCACAACAGGCTGTCAGTTTTCAACCCTGAACAGCAAACTGATAGCCAGGAGTAGCAGCATGGCAGAGCAAGATAAGAAGTTAAGTCTCAGCGAGCTGCTCGAAGCGCATCGGCGCGAACGAGAGCGTTTGGTTTGGGAAGGAACCTTCCGCGATTACTTCGAACTGGTAGCTCAAAATCCGCGAATTGCCGCGCTATCACACGCGCGCATCTGCGACATGGTTCTGGCGCCGGGCGTCGAAAAGATCGCCGAAGGGACGCGCGATGAGTTGACTCGCTATAAGTTTTTCAGCGATGAGCTGTTTGGCATCGAAGAACCGATTGCCAAAATCGTCGAGTATTTCAAATCTGCGGCGCAGCGATTGGAAGTTCGCAAACGAATTCTGTTGCTGATGGGACCGGTCGGCGGCGGCAAATCTACCATCGTCACAATGCTCAAGCGCGGCCTGGAAAACTGGACGCGCACCGAAGCCGGAGCCGTTTACGCCATTAAAGGTTGCCCGATGCACGAAGAGCCGCTGCATCTGATTCCGCCGGAGCTTCGTCCGGAAATCGAAAAACATTACGGCCTGTATATCGAAGGCGAACTGTGTCCGCAATGCCGCTACAATCTGGAACACGTGTACCACGGCAAACACGAAGACATGCTGGTCACACGCATTGCGTTTTCCGAAAAAGACCGCATCGGCATCGGCACGTTTGCGCCTTCGGATCCTAAATCCCAGGACATCACCGAACTGACCGGTTCGATTGATCTTTCGACCATCGGCGAAATTGGGGTTGAATCCGACCCGCGCGCTTACAGATTCGACGGCGAACTGAACATCTCCAATCGCGGGATGATGGAGTTCATCGAAATCCTGAAGTGTGACGAAAAATTCCTGTATTCATTGCTAACTCTTTCCCAGGAACAGAACATCAAGACTGGCCGCTTTGCCATGATTTACGCGGACGAAGTCATCGCATCGCATACCAACGAAAACGAATACACGGCCTTTGTCGGCAATCGTAAATCCGAAGCTCTGCAAGACCGCATCATCATGGTCAAGGTTCCGTACAACCTGAAGGTCACGCAGGAAGAGCGCATTTACGACAAGCTGTTGAAACAATCCGAAGCGATGCGCAACATTCACATTGCGCCGAACACATTGAAAGTTGCGGCAATGTTCGCTGTGATGTCCCGACTGGAAGAGCCGAAAAAAGCCAACGTTGACATTGTCAAAAAGATGAAGTTGTACGATGGCGAAGATGTCGAAGGCTTCAAGTCGAAAGACGTCAAAGAGTTGAAAGACGAAACCGTGCGCGAAGGCATGGACGGTATTTCGCCTCGGTACGTCATCAACCGGCTGTCGAACGCCTTGGTGCGGGAAAACATCACCTGCATCAATCCGCTGGACGCGCTGTTGACGATCAAAAACGGCTTCGACCAGCACACAGGCATCAAAGCTGAAGAACGGGAACGCTATCTGAATCTGATTTCGCAGGCTAGGCGCGAATACGACCAGATCGCCAAAACCGAGGTGCAGCGCGCTTTTGTTTATTCGTTTGAAGAGATGGCGAAAAACATGTGCAACGCTTATCTGGACAACGTCGAAGCGTACTGCAACAAGGAAAAGCTGAAAGACCCGATCACAGAAGAAGAGTTGGAAGCCGATGAACGGCTGATGCGCTCCATTGAAGAGCAGATCGGAATTTCCGAAAACGCCAAGAACACGTTCCGGCAGGAAATTCTGATCCGCATTTCTTCCTATTCGCGCAAAGGCAAAACTTTTGATTACAACTCTCACGAACGGCTGAAAGAAGCCATCGAGAAGAAAATTTTCGCTGACCTGAAAGACGTGGTGAAAATCACGACTTCGACCAAAACGCCAGACGTTGATCAGCTTCGCCGCATCAATGAAGTGATTGACCGGCTGGTGACCGATCACGGGTATTGCACGGTCTGCGCGAATGAATTGCTGACGTACGTCGGCACATTGCTGTCGCGCTAGTTGCGGGCAAGCAATTCACAATAACTTCGCCCGCGCCTTCCCAATGGAGAAAGCGCGGGCGTTTTAGGCTCAGTCAAGCTTTATGTCAGTCCAACGCAACGATTGGTCGTTACAACGCAAAGGCATCATTGATCAGGATCGTCACAAAGAGCGCATCAAGGATGCCATCAAAAAAAATCTCGGCTCGATTGTTTCCAACGAATCCATCATCCTGTCGAATGGGCGCAAAACCGTCAAAGTGCCGATGCGCGCGCTGGATGAATACAAATTCCGTTTCGATTACCGCAAACGCAAACACGTAGGCCAGGGCGACGGCAAAACCAAAATCGGCGACGTCATTGGCCGCGAAGATCAACAGGGGCAAGGTCAAGGCGTTGGCCAGGGCGGCGACAGTCCCGGGCAGGATTATTACGAAGCCGATGTGGAAATTGACGAAATTGCCGCGATGATTTTCGAAGACTTGCAGCTTCCCTTTCTGGAAGACAAAGCCAAACGCGCTGTGCCGTCGAAAACCACCCGCTTCACCGAAATTCGTCGCACCGGCGTGCTTTCCAATCTGGATAAGCGCCGCACAATCCTGGAAAACATTCGCCGCAATGCGCGCGAAAAAGGCGAAGCGAAAATCGGCGGCTTCAAAAAAGAAGACATGCGGTTCAAAAGCTGGGAAGACGAAATCCGCTATGAATCGAACGCGGCTGTCATTGCAATGATGGACGTTTCCGGCTCGATGGGAGAGTTCAAAAAGTACATCGCACGCAGCTTCTTTTTCTGGATGGTGCGCTTTCTGCGGACGAAATACGACAGCGTCGAAATCGTTTTCATCAGCCACCACACCGAAGCCAAAGAGGTCAACGAAGAGCAGTTCTTCACCC